>JAYTMF010000189.1:0-1057 GCA_043728755.1 Flavobacteriales bacterium | reverse complement strand
TTGTTCCCGTTCCGACAGAACACGTCGGTTGCGTTACAGTGAGCGTAGGTACTGAGGGGGTCGCGGGTTGTGGATTTATGGTTCTTGAAACAGCCGTTGATAAGCAATTAGACGTTGTACTTCTTGTTATTACTTGATATGTTCCCGCACTCAAAGCGTTAGAAGTGGCCGAGGCTTGAAAAGTTGCGCCGTTGTCAAAACTGTACGTCACGCCACTCGACGGTGCGGTAACGGTAATTGTTCCCGTGGCGACCGAACACGTCGGCTGCACGATTGTCGTTGTTGCTGCCGCAATTGTCGGACAGATGACGGTGACGGCTTTGGTACACGTCCCCGTCCCCGCCGTTGAAGTGATGGTTAAAGTCCGCGAGCCATTGACGCCCGTCCCGTCGTAAGTTATAGGAATCGTAACGGACGTTTGACCCGCCGTTAAAGTCGTTGTGAGCGTTCCCGTGAAGCCCGTTCCCGTTACATTCAACGTAACCGAACCCGCCGTTGCGCCCGTCATTGGCACCACAACCGTACCCGTTTGCCCTGCCGTTCCGTTAGCGGTAAAAGTACCCGTCGTTGTGGCCGTGCCGCAATTGAAGGTAAAACCACCGACCGACGGCATGGTTAAAAAGACCCAAGCCGTATCGCACGTATAGTTATTGCTGTCGCAAATGCGGTAACGAAAACTGTCTAAAC
This sequence comes from Flavobacteriales bacterium, assembly GCA_043728755.1. Taxonomy (GTDB): domain Bacteria; phylum Bacteroidota; class Bacteroidia; order Flavobacteriales_D; family Sanyastnellaceae; genus JAIBBG01. Next base: position 370 of record JAYTMF010000189.1, on the reverse strand, counting down.
CGAAGTAACCGACGTTTGGCGTATAAGTAATTGTTCTTGATAAAATATCTACGGCAATCGTTCCGCGTGTAGGCCCGGGCAAACCCGCCACGCTGATAGACGATGAATCCATGGCGATACCACTGTCATTGTTCAAAATAGAAATGGCAAGGGAAGGCGTGCTGACAGTTCGACTATCATCCACCGCATAGACCAAACAAACGGGTGAAAGCCCTTCACGTTTTTTATTGTCTTCGCTACCAAAAAACCACGTATTGATGGTCATAACATCGCCATAACAGGCGTTATTCCATTTATGACAAGGCGCAAGACAACCGTTTAATTGAACTTTTGGATTTGAGTTCAAACTCGCGGCCACAATATTGCTATC
>JAYTMF010000188.1:0-5702 GCA_043728755.1 Flavobacteriales bacterium | reverse complement strand
AATTGAGATGGAACAGCACCAATAAGTGAAGCGAAATACATCCTTCTCGAACTCCTTCTGATTGCATCCGTATAATCAACGGTTCGGATGTGTTCAAATCCATTCGCTTCTAACGCACTTGCAAACATTTGTTGCGACCACAGCTTTGAAATGCACCATTTGGACAACCACTTATCCAAAAGGTTTTCCTTATCACTTTCAAATTGATCAGCAAGAAAATAATCACTGACGACCAACCTTCCTCCCTTTTTCAAGACACGTGCTGCCTCAGCGATAAAATTGTTTTGATCAGAAGCCGAAGCCACGCTTTCGCACGCCCATACTAAGTCGAAAGTTTCATCATCAAAATTGGTCTTGGTATAATCCATCACGTGAAAAGTCACTTTGTCTGAAAGCCCTTTCACGGTGGCTTCACGTTGCGCGAACATGAATTGCTTTTCACTTATAGTAATTCCTGTCACGTGAGCCTGTTTTACTGATGACAGAAAAAATGCCGCACCACCCACACCACAACCGGCATCAAGAATCCATTCACCTTGTTTCACTTCAGCCAATTCCATCATCAGCATGTTGGTATTTGTCAGCGCTGCAGACAAATTCTTTGTTTCACTTCCCCAAATGCCATAATGCAAAGCGAGTGAGGACTTCAGGTTCCACCATTTTATATAGTGGTGCTGCGTATGATTATAATATTCGGCGACATCATCAGTTGAATACATCGATTTTGGTTCTTCAGATCGTTTTATAAATCACCATTGGTATTAAATGCTGCTTCAAGTACATTCATATCAAGTTTATCCATTTGGAGCATTGCTTGCATCACAGCCATTGATTTTTCCGTATCAAAATGACCTAAAAGCGCTCCCAGATTTCCCGGCACTATTTGCCATGAAAGACCAAACTTATCCTTCAACCATCCGCACATTTGTTTCTCACCACCTTCTGACAATCGTTCCCAAAGATGATCGATCTCATCCTGTGAGTCACAATTGACGAAGAAAGAAACCGCTTGCGAAAACTGGAAGCGTGATCCACCATTGATTGCATAAAAAGTCTGTCCTTCAATTTCGAAAGTAGCACTGAACACAGTCCCCTTCGGGCCGGGCCCCTCATCACCACTTCGTTTCATATTCATCACTTGAATATTTTTGAAAATGCCTTTATAAAATTCAACGGCCTCTTCAAGATTGTCATTGAACCATAGAAATGGAACTATTTTCGGCTTCATAGAAATTGATTTTTAAGTTCAATAAAATGTGCGTCAAAATTCGCACATTTGGAATCACGAGAATCAGGTTTCCTTCGTGAGTCAAATAGAATAATCAGCATACAAATTAAAAAGAAATTGTCTTTCACATGAAATTTCCCCAACTTGTTCGATACAATGGATACACCAGAAAAGCAACCATCAAACATTGAAGAAACCATGCGATCGGCTAAATCGGGGCTTGGTCCGGGTAGTTTGATTTATATTGGCGAAAAAAGAGACACACCAGTCGGTGTGAAACTCATCGATTATGACCTTGAAAATCTATCCGAAACACCAATCATTGACCTTTCAGAATTAGACGACTTGTCGCAAACCGATTCCGTTTCGTGGATCGACATTGACGGCATACATAACAGCGAGTTGGTAGAAGCGATCGGCAAGAAATTCGGGATACATATTCTTGCATTAGAAGATGTGATGAACAGCACAAGCCGACCAAAAGTGGAGTTCTTCGACAATTACACATTCATTACCTTGAAAATGTTGGAGCTTGATCCGCAAAGCAATCTTCTTGATGTGGAACAATTGTCGCTGATCGTTGGTGAAAAGTATCTACTGATGTTTCAGGAGCGACCCGGTGACAGTTTCAATGGCATCCGCGAGCGCATCCGCACATCGAAAGGCAGGGTACGCAATAAAGATGCTTACTACCTCACTTATCTGATACTTGACACAGTCATTGATAATTATATTTCAATGAGTGAAAAACTAGCAAAGAAAATTGAGTTGCTGGAAGATGTAGTGGTGAAAAGGCCGTCTGAATTTACACTTCAAAGGATCCTCAACCTGCGCAAAGAATTGCTCGACTTTAAGCGAAGCATCGACCCCCTCAAGGAAGCCATCAACACTTTATCAAGAGAACTTGACGATGAAATGGCTAAGTACTACCGCGACCTTTACGATCATATCATCTATGAATCAGAGAATTTGGCGATGTATCGGGAGATGATAGTCAATCTACTCGATCTTTATCACAGCAATCTGGGAATGAAGATGAACCAGGTCATCAAAGTGCTCACCATCATTACTACGATATTCGTTCCGCTTACCTTTATTGTTGGAATCTACGGAATGAATTTCGACAACATGCCAGAACTCAAATGGGAGAATGGTTACTTTATGGTGATGGGATTAATGCTTGTGATTGTCATGGGAATGATGCTTTTCTTCCGCAGGAAAAGATGGCTTTAATTGATGTTTGAAGCTGAATCTTGCGGCGTCAAAAAAAAACAAAAGTTCAACCCATCTTTATCCTAAAATTGCACGACGTATTTTTACACGGATAAAGTGCAATGAAAAACTGCCAATTCGAACCGGAACACATATTCATCAAAGTTTGATGCGATTGACTAACACTGAAATTTTTTCAGTGTATTTCAATTATAAATCAAATCAAAAACAGACTCCCGTTTCCGGATGAAAACAAAATATATCGATCTTGTAGAGCAAACATTTGACTGGCCTCAAGACGAATTCAAACTCGACAAAGACAATCTCCTGTTTCACGAAATCCCACTATTGGAGCTCGTCGAGAAATATGGTTCCCCGCTAAAATTCACATACCTCCCTAAGATCAGTCACAACATTCAACGCGCCAAAGATTGGTTCACAAAAGCGCGCATCGAAGTTGGCTATGAGGGTGAATACCACTATTGTTATTGCACAAAAAGTTCGCACTTCAGATATGTATTGGAGGAAGCATTAAAGAACAACATACATCTTGAGACTTCTTCCGGATATGACATCGATCTGATACGCCGCTTGGGAACTTTGGGTAAAGTAAACAAGACACAACGCATCATTTGCAATGGCTTTAAGAAGGAAGAGTACGTCAACAAGATATTCAGCATGCATGCCGATGGTTATAAAGACATCATTTCTGTCATCGACAACAAATACGAATTTGAGACATTCGAAAATCTGGTGACCGAGGAGATGAATATCGGTATCCGCATCGCGAGTGAGGAAGAGCCGAAATTCGAATTCTACACTTCACGTCTTGGCATTGGATACAAGGATATAGTTCGATTCTACAAAAAGTCGATACACGATAATCCGCATTTGAGACTGAAGATGCTTCATTTCTTCATCAATTCAGGAATCAAGGACACTTCCTATTACTGGAATGAATTGGTGAAATGTCTCAAAGTTTATTGTGAGCTTCGCGAGATTTGCCCAACGGTGGATAGTCTAAACATCGGCGGTGGATTTCCTATCAAGAATTCACTGGCATTCAATTTCGATTACCAATACCTGGTGACTGAAATATTGCGACAAGTGAAGACAGCATGTGATGATGCCGGCGTTCCTGTTCCGCACATTTATACGGAGTTTGGATCTTTCACTGTTGGTGAAAGTGGCGGTGCGATTTATAAAATCCTCTATCAGAAAGAGCAGAACGACAGAGAAAAATGGAACATGATCGATTCATCTTTCATGACCACACTACCGGATAGTTGGGCCATCAACAAGCGATTTGTCATGCTGCCTGTCAACAATTGGAACGAAAACTACGAGCGTGTTTTTCTCGGCGGACTGACATGTGACAGCGATGATTATTATAACTCAGAACAACATACCAATGCGATCTATATGCCTAAGTATTATCCCGACCAAGACCAATACATTGGCTTTTTCAATACCGGGGCATACCAGGATACCTTGGGAGGATTTGGTGGAATTCACCACTGCCTCGTTCCGCAACCCAAACATATTTTGATCGATCGCGACGCGAAGGGAAAACTCAAATATAAATTATGGTCGCATGAGCAGAAACCCAAAGACGTTTTGGAAATTCTGGGTTATTACGATAAATAATGATCAGACAGGAACTGAAAATTCAGACGACAGTTTATCGGCCATGTAGTCGAACAAATTTTTGAGCGGACCTTTCACCAACATCTCCAGAAATGGATTGATATTCGCATCACACAGCAGCTGAGCAACAGTAACGCCATTCGCTTCCGATAGTGTGACATCAAGTGTGAACGGAAATGGTGTACCTTGCGTACTCTCATATTTCACGTTGCTGTAAGCGTCGGAAGAGAGCATCTTCAATCCTATGTAATAAGCACTTTGCACTTTGAAAGAGCAAGAATTACCATCACTTTTCCAGTCGGAGTATTTTGCTTTTGGAAGCAGTTTTTCAATATTATTCATGTCCAAAAGAAATTCATACACCTTTTGAGCCGGTGCATGGGCTTCAGACTTTTTGCTTTCTATTTTCGCCATAATGCTTCGGGCAGCATCGCACTGCCTATGTGTTTAATGAAATATCCATTGAAATTACATTATCCGATTGCCCTCATTGCACGCTCAATGAAAATGATTCACTCCAGGCTGCGGGATTCTTTTTCCATGTCTTCAATGCCGTCAGTTGTTTTTCTGTAATGTATTGTGAAACCAATGCCTGTTTCAGCAAAGTGTCGTAGTCAGTAAGCGTTGTGAGTTTGCATTTTGCTTCTTTGAAATTCTCTTTGGCGTTGTCAAAACCATACGTGAAAATGGCGACCATGCCGAGAATTCGTGATTTTGCATCGCGCAATGCACGCACAGCATTTAGACTGCTTCCTCCGGTCGAGATCAGATCTTCAATGACGACTACCCTTTGACCTTCTTCTAAGACACCTTCAATTTGATTGCCCAGTCCATGACTTTTGGCTTCACTTCTCACATAAACAAATGGAAGGTCAAGCGCTTGAGCCACCAACGCACCAAGTGCGATACCGCCGGTAGCAACTCCGGCAATGACATCCGGCCTACCGTATTGCGATTCGATCGTCGTCAAAAACTCCTGCCTCAGGAAAGTCCTGATCTTGGGATACGAAAGTGTTTTTCGATTATCGCAGTATATCGGAGACTTCAAACCCGAAGCCCAGGTGAAAGGATTTTCAGGTTTTAACTCAACAGCTTTTATCTTCAACAGGAATTCAGCTACATTTAGCGCGCTCTCATGACTTTGCATGGCTCAAAATTATAAAGTTTACATCTCAAATCGTCCTGTATTTTTTACACAGGCTAACCGCAGCGAAATTCCGAGCGGGAAAGGGATCACTTTCTTCGAATCAAAAGGAAAGCACAACACATTGTTGATTGAGAGCGCCATAAACAATGAGGCTCAAAGCATTTATATTCTTTGTAAAGATGCTGAATCAGCTTGGAAAAGTTTTTCCTCGCAATTTGAATTTGTGCAGGCCGCTGGTGGATTGGTAGTGAATGCGAAACAGGAAATGCTGTTCATTTTCAGAATGGAAACATGGGATTTGCCTAAAGGAAAAGTAGAAAAAGGCGAAAGTTTAGTGGAAGGAGCATTGCGGGAAGTCGAAGAAGAATGTGCCATAGCACCATTGCAACCCATGCATAAATTGTGCACTACATGGCACACCTACATTCAAAAAGGACATTCCATACTCAAGGCTACGGAATGGTATCT
>JAYTMF010000187.1:0-2344 GCA_043728755.1 Flavobacteriales bacterium | reverse complement strand
CTTTTTCGCATATCCAGGACACGAGCACAATGTGCGTGGCAAAGATCGCGTGCACCTCATGACGAAAGTGATCGAATACATTCACGAGAAACTATAGTGCATTTTGAGTAAAGAAGAAAATACAGGACAACGACCGGTATCACTCGTAACAGGTGGTGCCGGATTTATCGGTGCGCACGTCACTCGTGAGTTGGTTAAACTCGGTAACGAGGTCATTGTTCTTGATGACCTCAGCGGTGGGTTCATTGATAATTTGCCCGAAGGCGTCCATTTCATTCAAGGCAGTGTGACCGATCAGTCATTGGTTGAATCACTATTCGCGCATCATCATTTCACTTACGTTTACCATCTCGCCGCTTATGCTGCTGAAGGTCTAAGTCACTTCATCCGAAAATTCAATTATGAAAACAACCTGATAGGAAGTATCAACCTCATCAACGAAAGTGTGAAGCACAACGTCAAATGTTTTGTCTTTACCTCATCCATCGCTGTGTATGGCAAAGGTCAGCTTCCTATGCGTGAAGATATGGTGCCTCAACCGGAAGATCCTTACGGTATCTCCAAGCTGGCAGTTGAACTCGATCTTAAGTGTGCGCAAGAAATGTTCGGACTGAATTATGTGATCTTCCGTCCACACAATGTATATGGAGAGTTTCAGAACATCGGCGACAAGTACCGCAACGTAGTGGGCATATTCATGAATCAACTGATGCAGGGAAAATCGCTGAGCATTTTTGGCGATGGATTGCAAACGCGTGCTTTCAGTTACATCGGCGATATGGCGCCGCACATAGCCAATTGCGTGAATGTAAATGCCGCTATCAATGAAACAATCAATGTTGGAGCGGATAAGGATTACAACGTAAAAGAGCTTGCGGAAATAGTTTGCGAAGTCATGGGAATGAAAGGACAGTTACAGTTTCTTGAAGCGCGCAATGAAGTGGTTCACGCCTATTCCGATCACAGCAAAGCACGTCATATTTTTGGTGATTCCTTACAGACCTCACTACAAGTTGGCATCCATAAAATGGCCGCATGGGCGCAAGCGTCGGGTGTGCGCGAGAATAGCAAATTCGGAAAAATCGAGATAGAAAAAAATCTTCCTCCTTTCTGGACGAAATAATGCCGTATTTCAAATCATAACGCAATGAGTGAAATGCCGGAATACAATCTTAAGCAGCACCACACGATTAATGCTGGCGAGATAACTATCGCTTCATTTATCCAGAATGATGAAATGAATGCCGATCACGCGACTGTCAGTTCTTTCGGTGATGAATGGACCAAATTCAATTCATTCACTGTTGAAGAAATGAGATCGGCCGGTGAGGAGTATTTCGATCTCGTCACAGAGCAAATGCTCAACAACACAACGGCCGTTCTCGACCTAGGTTGCGGCAGCGGAAGATGGTCCTTTTACATTGCTGACCGTGTGAAGTGTATCGAAGCCATTGATCCAAGTAATTCAGTGATTGGTGCCGCTCATTTACTTTCCACAAAAAAAAATGTGCGTGTCACTCAGGCTGTTGTCAATGCCATACCATTCGCTGATGAAACATTTGATTTTCTTCTTTGTCTGGGTGTACTACATCACATCCCCGACACGCAACAGGCGTTGAAAGACGCAGTCAAAAAACTCAAAATAGGCGGATACGCTTTATTGTATTTCTATTACAATCTTGAAAACCGCGGAGTATTCTATCGGTTTCTGTTTGCAATGGTCAACGCTTTGCGAAGGCTCATTTCATCATTTCCAAAATCGATAAAACATGTGAGTTGTGATGCCATAGCCTTCTTTGTCTATTTGCCGTTGGTTGTTTTTAGTCGAATCCTCAACTATTTTTTTCCGAATTCATCTTTTTACAAAAAGATTCCTCTCTCGTACTATACCAACAAGAATTTTCGCATTATGCGAAACGATGCACTCGATAGGTTCGGTACTCCACTGGAAAAAAGATATTCGAAGGATGAGATAATAACAATGTGTGCGAAAGCCGGAATAAGCGAGGTTGTCTTTTCAGTTGATCAACCGTATTGGCATTGTGTGGGTAGGAAGATTGGATGAAGGCAAAATGGGATGCTACTACATAATTAAGTGCATCGCATAAAATCATTGGGGATAACTGAAGTCGTCATTCTCAAATTTGCAGGGGATGAATCGTTGTCAGTCGTAGTATTCCTTTACACTTCATTTGTGTAGATGTCGCAACCACTTCTGATTTTTAAGAATCTTCTAATACCGATCGGACAAGTGTAATAGTCCAATCTTTGCTTCGCCAGATTGAACTAAACACTTGTATCCATCGGCATTTACCACTGTATGATTTCTCAAACATTGGCCTGT
>JAYTMF010000186.1:0-4054 GCA_043728755.1 Flavobacteriales bacterium | reverse complement strand
AGTTGATCGTCGTTGAAAATCATAAATTGCCTCGTTTGTCGTATAGTATTCATCTTGATGTCGATCCTATTCTCGAAGGAGAAAAGGCGGGTTATGTGGGCATGGCAGGCGACTTGCTTGGCACAGGTACGAGTTCAAGAACAAAGGCGCAAATCGATGAGTCTGTAGATTATCTCGGCGCTTCATTAAATACTTCTGCAACATCTGTCTCCGGCAATTGTTTGAAGAAGCACAGCGATGAGTTTTTGGCTCTGATGTCTGATGTTTTGTTGCACCCAACATTTTCTCAGGAGGAATTAGAGAAGATGAAAAAGAAGATGCTATCGAGCTTGGCGAATGATAAGACATCTGCCAATTCTCTTTCTGAAAAGATAGGTAGCGTAATGAGTTACGGAAAAAATCATCCCTATGGTGAACAGATGTCAGAAGAGACTATTGGAAGGATTACGCGTGATGATCTGGTGAATTACTACACTGCCTACTTCAAACCGAATATTGCTTATTTAATAGTTGTTGGAGACATCACTTTTGATCAGGCAAAGGCTGAGGTAGATAAGCATTTCAGTACTTGGCACAAAGGCGATGTGAAGAAGTCCGAATACAAAAAGCCAACTTTTCCTGCTACGAATCGTGTGGTTTTTGTTCCGCTGCCGGGAGCTGTACAAAGTGTGATTGACGTAACATATCCCGTGGATATCCTGCCGGGGACATCAGACGCTATCACGGCGAGTGTGTTGAACAATGTACTTGGTGGTGGTGGTTTTCAAACCAGACTTATGCAGAATTTGAGAGAAGGAAAAGCATACACATATGGAGCATACTCTGAAATATCTCCGGATGACGTCATCGGAAGGTTTAGTGCAGGGGCTAGTGTCAGAAACGCGGTAACAGACAGTGCTGTCAAAGAAATTCTTTTTGAAATGAATCGCCTCGTAACGGAACCCATACCTGATTCAACACTGCAACTGGTCAAGAATATTATGACGGGAAATTTTGCACGCTCTCTCGAAAGACCACAGACGGTGGCAAATTTTGCGCTGAACATTCAGAAGTACAAGCTACCTGCGGACTATTATGAAACGTATTTGCAAAAGCTGAATGCCGTGACTTCCGCTGATCTGCAAGCGATGGCAAAAAAAGTGGTTAAGCCGGAGAATGCATACATCACTGTTGTCGGTAATAAAGAAGTGGCCGAGAAGCTGGCAAAATTTGCCGGCAACGGAAAAGTTGAAATCATGAATGCTGATGGAACAGAATTTTCAGAATTACAACCAGCGCCTGCTGGCGTAACAGTTCAATCTGTGCTTGAAAATTATGTTGCCGCGCGAGGCGGAATAGAGGTGCTTTCCAAAGTGAAATCTTTCGAACAAATCGGAACGATGTCGCTTGGTGGAATGTCATTGAGTCTCAATATCAAAATGAAGGACTCCAATAAGTTCAGAATGGCGGTCAACATGGGACAAATGGAAATGATGCTGCAAGTAATGAATGGAGACAAAGGCTACATGGCCCAAATGGGTCAGAAAGAGGTAATGGATGAATCGATGAGAGAAGACCTGATATTGGAAGCGGATATGTTGGCTGCTTTGAATTATGCTAAATATGGTTTGACAGCAACGTTGAAGGGTATCGACAAGGTTGAAAAAGAAGACGCATATGTTGTTGAAGTGAAGAAGAAGAATGGTGAATCGGTGACAGATTATTATAGTGTATCATCTGGCTTGAAGTTGAAAAGCTTGTCTGTTGGAGGTGAATCCGGAATGATGGCTGAAACGAACTATATGGAATATATCACTTTCTCAGGAGTGAAATATGCCAGTAAGCAAATTCAATCTGCCGATGGACAACAAATCGTATTGTCAATTACTGAAATGAAAGTCAATCCGAAATTGGACGACAAAGATTTTGCTGTTGAATAATATTTTTTGAGCCCCGCCGAATTGTTTAGTGCTTTGCGGGATGTCAATTGGCATCCCTTTTTTTATGATGAGATATTTTTATACAATATTGTTCTTGCTGCTTTCGATTGCTGCTCTTGCGCAGGATACTTCAGAAGTGGACATTGAGCACGCCAAGAACTTTGGGTTCATAGTCGGCACGAGCTATAGCAATATGCGTTTCGAGTCAAAAGCATATTTTGTGGATAGCGCCGGTACTTCCGGAAAAAGCAATATTCGCAACAGCCCAGGAGTGAGCGCAGGGTTTTGCTACTACTTCAGATTGAATCAATGGCTTCTGCTACGACCGTCTGTTGAGGGGAATTTGCTTCCGGTGAAGATCGAATACGATACAGAAATAAACCATCGCGTATATTCAAGTGTTTTTCCTCTCTCTATTGAATCGCCGTTGTGTCTCATCGTTTCAAAGGAAAACAATCCCGGTATAAAGAAAAGCCGGCGACTACCGGATTTCAACTTCGCCATAAGGCCCGTTTTTGCAGTTGCGGCGCTGGCTGACATAAGGCCAACTTTAAAAACATTCAATCTGAATATTGACCTGGGAATCGGTTTGCCTATCACCATGAATAAAATAACCATGCGCGCGGAGTTGTTTTATTCATATGGAATAAATAATCTGATTGGCACTGATGAAAATGATTTCAAGACCAATACGATCTCATACATTGGCAGAAGTTACACGGGATTGCGACTTTACTTCAATTGAGAAACATCGCTTCGTTGCACATGGAAGTCGCAGAATTTCTTCAAAATGTTTTGAGATGTGAATACACCAAATGCACCGGCAACCCCATGACGTTGAAATAGGATCCCTCCAGTTTTTGAATCCCAACAAGACCAATCCAATCTTGAGCACCATATGCTCCGGCCTTGTCAAAAGGCCTGTATTCGTCAACATAATGGACAATTTCAGATTCTGACAGCGAAGCGAACGTCACTTTTGTGTCATCAAAGAAGAGTAGATTTTTTTCTAAAGTTTGAATGCACACACCGGTATAAACATGATGCACCGCTCCTGAAAGTTCACAAATCATTGCGATGGCTTCATCCCGTGTTCCGGGTTTATTCAACACGTGATCATTGATCCAGACCACCGTATCAGCGGTGATTACTATTTGTTGAGAAGTGAGGTCATGCAGGAATGCATCGGCTTTTGCACGTGCCACATGCAATGCTATTTGTTCAGCTTTCATGTCATTCGGAAACGACTCGTCTGTTTCGCGCACAAGGACCTCGAAATCCAACTCTAGACCTTTTAATAATTGTTGTCTTCGCGGACTGGCTGAGGCAAGAATAATTTTTTTTCCAGATAAATTTTTTAGGAGCATCATGCGGCCAATGTCCGATTTTTCCAAAGAAAATCATGAGACGATCTATGAAAAAAATAAATCGAATTGTCCACAACATATCCTTGTTATGCCAATGTGATTTATAAAACAGGCCAATGTTTGAGAAATCATACAGTGGTAAATGCCGATGGAAACAAGTGTTTAGTTCAATCTGGCAAACCAAAGATTGGACTATTACACTTGTCCAATCGGTATTATCGCGCTACAAGGCGTGTGAAGATTAATTTCGCGGCATGCATCAAACCATTCTGATCCTCGACTTTGGCTCGCAGGTGACGCAACTGATCGCCCGCCGTATAAGGGAACTCAACGTGTATTGTGAAATTTATCCATGGCACAAAGTTCCGGAATTGACTACAGAAATAAAGGGCGTTATTTTCTCAGGAAGCCCCTTCTCTGTTCATCAACAGAATGCGCCAATGCCTGAAATCGGAAAGTACATCGGCAGTCTACCCGTACTTGGGATTTGCTATGGAGCGCAATTGATCTCGCATTTGAACGGCGGCGTGGTCATGCGATCTACACAGCGGGAATACGGAAGAGCAGAACTCAGCAATATTGATTCTAACTCTCAACTTATGAATGGAATTTCCGCCGGGTCGCAGGTGTGGATGTCTCATGGCGACACCATCTTGAATCCGCCGAGAGGCTCGAAAATTATTTGTTCTACTGCCGACGTGAGATGTGCCGGATTTGAATCGTCTGAACAACGCGTTTTTGGATTGCAGTTTCACCCGGAAGTTTATC
>JAYTMF010000185.1:0-1133 GCA_043728755.1 Flavobacteriales bacterium | reverse complement strand
GATGGATACAAGTGTTTCGTTCAATCTGGCGAAGCAAAGATTGGACTATTACACTTGTCCAATCGGTATAATGGCGCGTAGTAACCTACTTGCGACATGAAAACTTCGAAGGAATCAGTAAATACAATTATGAAGGACTTTAATGTCAAGGCTGTATGTCAAATGTTAAATTTGCCACTCCTAACAAAACTAATCGGTGCAAAAACATTCCAGGTGTAAGATCTATTTATCCGACGAGGGCTTCGGCCACATCGTACGACAGCGTGCAGTGGTTGAAGAGTTGTTGCTGGAAAGTCCAAATACGAAAATCACTGTCCAGACCGGTACTCAAATTGCTGCTGCCGGACGTTTCATTGAAAGTGCTCAACTCATCGAACGTTTCAACAATATCAGATGGGACAAGCAGGAAAATGGATCTCCGGATTTGAAAAAAATATCGGAGCGATATAAAGATTACATCACAACATCACGTAATTACGTTGAATCTGAAATTGAAGATTTCGATTTTGATTACACCATTTCGGACTTCGTCTACGAAGCTTTTGAAATTGCAGAGAGAAGAAAAAAGCCTTCATTTGGTGTTGCACACTTCACCTGGGACTGGTTTTTTTCAAAGCTATATCCACCACCGGTGCATACCGATGTGATTGCGCATTTCATGCAAATGGCATCGAAGGCGACCAAACTTTATTTCCCTCCTTTTACTCCGGAAGAGATCATTCATCACTATAGAGGCAAAGCGATGGAAGTGCCGCTGATACTTCACCATCAGATCGAACACAAGGTGAGCAATCACAATGGAAAATTCAAAGTATTGATCATGGATAGTGGCGCCGGCGTATTGAGTGAATCGATCAAGAAAGCCCTAGTCAGCGTGCAGTTTCTCGACGACTTTTTATTTTTTGTTTCAGATAAATTTGCAAATGATCAGGTGAATATTCAGACCATTCCGTCGAATGATCTGATGGTGGATTATGTGGCGGACATGCAGCTTGTAATTGGCCGTGCCGGATTTAACACCATTTCAGAATGCGTTGGACTTCGAACACCGATGTTGTTGATTGGTGAAGCTATGAATCCGGAAATGAATGAAAACATTTTACTACTCAAACGACAACATCTTGGCTCCTTCA
>JAYTMF010000184.1:0-6669 GCA_043728755.1 Flavobacteriales bacterium | reverse complement strand
AAAAACCTCTTTCTACTATCTTCGGCACCGATGTCCAGAGCGCAACTCAATTGGGAGAAAAAACTAAGATCCATGCATGGCGTGAAGAAGATCATCGCTGCACTGGATAAATTCCGTCCGCCCGGATTTCAGGGTTTATCTCTTTGGTATGTCTCGCGGTTTTTTACGGAAGCCATGATGAAAGGTCAAGTCGTCACGAGGGCCGCGGCGATTTCCTTCAGAGTGTTTCTGGCGTTCTTTCCGGCTATTTTGATGCTACTGACGTTGATTCCTTACATTCCGGTGGACAACTTTCAGGAATCACTTTTTGGAAGTATACGCGGATTTTTTCCCGGTGATACTTTTAGTTTGTTCGAAAGTACCCTTGATGATCTGATCAATCAAAAACACAGCGGACTCCTTTCCGTAGGTTTCATCCTTTTGATTTATTACGCATCAAATAGTATCAATGCCATCTTGGTCGGATTCAATGCAAGTTATCATCTAGACGAAAAAAATCATCCCATAATGATGCGCGTTGCAAGTATTCTGCTCATTTTCGTTTTGGGACTGCTTATGCTCATCGCTGTGATCATAGTGCTTTTCAGCGGAGGTGTCTTCGAGTACTTACACAGAATCGGAATCATCGGAGACCGAGGTTATTTGCCCATTCTGAATTTTGCCAAATGGATCGTTTCTGTTGGATTGATGTATGCTATCATCAGCACACTATACAATGCAGGTATAAGAAAAAGGCTTAGAAAATGGAAATTTTTCAACGCAGGCGCTACACTTGCGACAACGAGTTTTGTACTTACTTCAATGGTCTTCGCATACTTTGTAACAAACTTCGCTGCCTACAACAAACTCTATGGTTCTTTGGGCACGTTGATGATTTTGCTGATCTGGCTCAATTTTAATTGTATTATTGTATTGCTTGGATTTGAGTTGAATGTGAGCATCCGCAAAGCGCACAAGAGTGTACCGAAACCTGAGATTGCAGTAAAAAATACGATTAAATAATGAAGTCAATATTTACACTAACGGTGTTTCTTTCATGCACTATTTTGCATGCTCAAACCGTCATTGGAAAATGGAAAACCATAGATGACGAAACCGGGAAAGCAAAATCCATGGTGGAGATCTATGAGGAGTCTGGAAAATTGTACGGCAAAGTGGTTCAGCTTTTTCGCGAACCGCAAGAAGACCAGCATCCCAAATGCGACAAATGCGAAGATGACCGCAAAGACCAGCCAGTGTTGGGAATGATCATCGTCCGTGACATGATTCTAAAAGATGGATACCATCAAAAAGGAACAATATGCGATCCAAAAAATGGCAAAGTGTATCGCTGTGAATTTTGGCTGGATAAGAATAATCCCAACAAACTTCAGGTGCGCGGCTATTGGGGATTTCTATACAGGACGCAAGTGTGGGACAGGAGTTAGAAGTTCTTTCATCGTGAAGGTTTCAGTTTGCGCAATAACTCAATAACCAAATCACCCAATAACTACATCACAAGAAGTAGTGCAAGCAAAGTGTTCAAATCCTACGTGAGGCTTCTCTTCGTGAATAGGTGAACCACAAATCGAAAGGTGATGTAGATATGATTGATGATCGTCGGGAAGAGTCCGTAGTGTGTTGTCATAATCAGGAATCTCTCTTTCAATCCTTCTTTTCTCCTTGAAGAGGAAATGCCACCTCTGAGAAATTTAGCGACATATAAGTTGGAGTTGACTACCGTCTCAGCATTCTTCAATACGCGAATGGTCCAGTCGATATCCGCACTGATTTTGTATGTCAAATCGTAATCCACACAGATGGATCGTTTCACGAGTATTGACTGATGAGAAACGCACATACCGAACCTCAGACTTCTCCAGTTGAGTGCTTTGGGAGGATGAAGACGTCGATCTCCAAGTTCATTTCCAGCATCATCCACCACCATTGTGTTTCCATAGTATATGTCGGCATCAATGTCATCTTCCAACATTTTCTCGAGCACATTGTTGCTGTAAAATTCGTCACCGGCATTCATGAAAATGATGTAGTCGCCAGTTGCCAAAGAGACGCCTTTGTTCATGGCATCGTAGATCCCGTAATCTTTTTCGGATTTTACTTTGAGCGCATGTCTTGCATAACGATGAACGATATTGAGCGTATCATCATTTGAGGCTCCGTCAATCACAAGATGCATCACGTGCGGCCAAGTTTGATCATGAACGCTTACCATAGTGCGTTCTACCGTTGCTGCTGCATTATAGACAACAGTGATCACAGTAATCGATGCGGGATGCGATGCTGACATTTGTTGGCGAAAATAATGACCAATGATCAGACGCAATTGCATTTCATTGCTACATGTCATACTGTGCAGTTCCATTGCATATTCAGCATTCTAACCATTCGCCCTCTGTGTTTTGATATCAACACTCCATTCTCATCATCATTCTTCGACATCGTATGATAACGCATAAGGATGGATATTTTTGCGAGGTATGTCAAGGTCATATCGCGCGTATAAACAGTGGAGCAGATTCGTACTGAATTGTGTGAACACTTCTGTGTCTTTCATTAAGATCGTCATCCAATCCCGCCGATCCGAAAAATTACCATTGCCCAATGGCGATCGCTGTTTAGTTCTGGGCAACGGACCATCGCTATCCGTGTCGATTCAAAAGCACCCGGAATATTTCAATCAATATCCGGCGATATGCATCAATATGTTCTCGCTTTCCAAAGAATATACCCAACATCGACCTCTCCACTACGTCATCGTTGATCCCTATTTCTGGCAAAGTGATGATGTGAACATTGGTAACGCTATCAATGCCATTCGCAACAAAACAAATTGGAATATGCATTTGATGATACCACATGCTGCGAAAAAATTTACACAAATCTCCGCATTTGAAAATCATCCTTTCATAAAACTTCATTACTTCAACTACGTTGTTTACAAGGGATTTCCTCGCATCGGTCATTTTTTTTTCAGGCATAATATAGCGATGATTCAGAGTTCCAATGTGCTCGTGACTGCGCTGTTTCTGAGTATCAACTTAGGATACAAGCGCGTTGAATTGTTTGGGGCAGACCACAGCTGGCACGAACAAATTGATGTTGATCACGACAACCATCTTTTTGTAAAGGATCTTCATTTTTATGATGACGAAACGGAGGTAAAAGCTGTTCCTTTCACTGCCCTTCATCTGCCCGACCCCTTGAAAATGGATGAAACTTTCGACTTGTGGGCCAGGGTATTTTATAGTTACCGACTCATTCGCAATTATGCGGAAAGCCGTGGATGTAAAATTTTCAACGCCAGCGAAAAGTCATACATCGACGCGTTTGATCGCATTCGAATAGGCGAATCTCAAAAATAAATTATTCAAAATTTCAACCAACCGATCGATTAATTATACATGGGCATCGTCATCCAACAAGCCATCAAAACAACTGTGTATTCTTACATAGGCGCTTTGCTTGGTTTTCTTACGGTGTGGTATATGAATCGTGAATGGCTGACACCTGAACAAAACGGCCTGATCAATTTGCTCATCTCCATTTCTCTGATCACAGGTTCGTTGAGCAACCTTGGCATGACAGGTGTGACAACGAGAATGTTTCCGCATTTTCGCCATGACGACAAGAAACACAACGGGTTTTTATTCTACCCTCTGGTCATTACCATCATTGGTTTCATTCTTTTTCTGCTTCTGTTTTTTATCTTTCATGATTGGGCTGTCGAACGCAACATGGCGAAATCCGCATTGTTTGCCGAAAACATTTATTACTTGTTGCCGCTCACTTTCTTCATTGCCATTTTTTACATATTCGACACTTACTCAAAATCGATTTACCTTACAACAGCCGGTGTCGTGATCAAGGAAGTACTGCTGCGTGTGGTGATTCTCATTGCCGCATTTCTCTACTACAAAGAAATCATCAGTTTTGATTTCTTCGTGTTGTTGTATTGCAGTTCGTTCTGTGCTATCGGGATTGTCCTTGCCCTATATCTGTATCGTAAAAACGAATTGCACCTGGGAAGAGTGAAAGGTTTTCTTTCGAAAGAGATGATCAAAGAAATGAAACTCGTTGCCGGCTTTTCTGTGATCACAGGATTGAGCAGTTTGCTGATTTCATCCATCGACAAGATCATTGTAAATGACAAACTCGGTCTGGCTTCAGCCGGTGTATTTGCCATTGCTTCTTATTTCGGAAGCATCATTCAGATTCCGGCGAGATCCATCATCAGAATTACTTCCAGTGTTGTGGCTGATTCATGGAAAACAAACGACATAGCGAATATTCGCTCAGTGTACCACAAGAGTTGTCTCAATCAGATGATCCTTGGAATGCTTTTGTTTATTGGCGTGTGGGTCAATCTTGACAACATCATCGTACTCATGCCGGAAGAATATGCGGAGGGAAAGTATGTGATCATCCTGATGGCTCTGGCTTATCTGATCGACATGGCAACCGGTGTGAACGGTGTGATCATTTCTACTTCCGTCTATTTCAGATATGACACCTATTTCATGTTTCTTCTTTTGATCGTGACCATCATCAGCAATCTGATTCTGATTCCACTTTATGGCATTACAGGTGCTGCGTTGGCTGCATGCATCACATACTTCCTTTACAACCTATTGCGCTATCTCTTTCTCTGGAAAGTTTTCAATATGCAACCTTACGACATCTCCTTTTTGAAGGTGTTGCTATTCGGTGGAATTGCATACCTGATGGCCGTCGTAATTCCAACAACCGGTTTCCCATATATTGATGTGATCATCAGGGGAACTGTAGCTTGCGGCGCTTTCAGCTGGATGATCTATCGTTCAAACGTGGCCGCAGAGCTTAGTGCTACAGTCATGAAATACGTAAGGGCGATCAGGAAAAAAGAATAGGGCGCCATTTTCTGCGCAGTTTCATCGACAATATTCGCAGTACGCGTTATCGACATTGTGTTCGAATTTCTCAAGCTCATATAGTTGTTTCACCCATTCCATGAGGGCGGCTTCAAACTCTTCAAGTGTTGAATTGTCAACACTCTTATCTTTTCCACTTAGGAAATTATACCCATCGCCATGATTCACGAAACTATAAAATCCGGCGCGCATTTGATCGACAGGTTTGCCTGTAGTTGTATACATGTATAAATAACTCAACAATTGCAATTGCTTGGATGACTTTCCGTCTTCAAAAAGTTTGGCGATATCAGAATTAAGTACCACGTCAGCGCTTGCAACTTTGCCCGTCTTGTAATCCAGGATGTGATGAATTCCGTTGACATCATCGAGTCTATCGACCTTTCCCTTTATAGCAACGGGTTTATACCAATTGTACTTTGCAATATCCACCTCCCGTCTCAGTCCAAATTCAACGTCGACCAATTTCGAACTGACACCGGATGCATCTCTTACTTCCAGCAACTTGATCTCATATTGAATGATGTTCAATAGCATGTTGCGTGCGACAGACATGGCAAGATGATTAAATCCTGAATCTATATATCTGGTATTGTATTCACTGGCAATTGCTATTTTCAATCGATCATCAAGGGAATTTTTCAAATCAATATAGTCCTTCTTTTTAGGATAATTTCCTTTGTGCTCGAAGTAAAATTTTTCTAAAACAAAGTGAATGACACTTCCGAAAGTGGCGCTACTCATGTGCTCTTCCGGACTATTCTCCTCACCTAATCCGACGATGTAACGGTAGTAAAAATCGAGAGGACAACTATTAAATTTATTGATGGATGAAGGCGACAAACCATTTGCACAAATTTCATCCAAACGCTTTCGCGCAAAGTCACTGTTCAAAATACTCTGAACACCCTTTTGCACATCCTTCAACTTCAACTTATGGTCATGAAAGATAATCTCACTATTGTATGTAGGAAGTTCAGCCTTCATTTGTGTGATATATCTACTGTGCTCTGTCCCGCGAAACTCCGCCGAAACCGAAGAATAAAACAATCGAATATCAGAAGCTCGCTGTACCAACCGATAAAAAGTATAAGCGAACATCGCCTCCCTTTCAATGGGCATTGGCAAGTGATGATGATCACGAAGATCGCTTGGAATAAAACTTTGATCTGATGAATTCCCGGGCAGAAAATTTTCATTCACATCCAGAACGAAGACGTGAGAAAAATCCAAAGCCCTGGTTTCGACCATACTCAATACTTGCAATCCGTCTACCGGTTCACCTTCGTAGTATATGCTTTCCTTTCCTGCAATAATATCGTACAACGCTTGAACAGCAGGCCATTCAATGAGATACTTGTGGGTGCTACACAAAACGGCAAGCTGATCCAATACCTCGATCATTTTGTTCTTTGATGCGACAATAAACGCATCATCACTTTTCAATTCAACCACAAAATCCAGAAGGTTTTTGAGCACTTCCTCCACTTTCAAATTGACATTGAACAATTGAAGTGCATGACTCAGCGCTGGAAAATCGAATGCAAAATTTTCGAGTGACTTCCAATCCAAAAACACCTGATTGGACTTGCGTAAATTTCTCATGAAATCCAGACAAGATGACGAGGAGTAATTCAATTGAGAAAGTAATTGTATCCAACCAGACAGCTCACCGTAATGCATGCCGCGTTGATCTTTGTCTAGCTTAACACGCAACTGAAAAAAAGAGTTGATCCACTTCGCCGACAAACTTCCCTTCAGC
>JAYTMF010000183.1:0-1494 GCA_043728755.1 Flavobacteriales bacterium | reverse complement strand
ATGGGTATTTAAACCTGTTCACGGATTCGCTACATGTTGGTTTTTTTGAAAGGTCCTTGCTTTTCAAAAGTCTCACCAATTTGGAGCGAATTTTTTTGTCGTCAAAGAAAACATTATACCAATGTGATTTCTAAAATAGACCAATGTTTGAGAAATCATACAGTGGTAAATGCCGATGGATAGAAGTGTTTAGTTCAATCTGGCGAAGCAAAGATTGGACTATTACACTTGTCCAATCGGTATTAATCATTCACCCACATGAACAGCCTGGGGTTGTCCATAAATTTTTCGATGTCTTTCGATCCGATCAGTAATGCGAGGTCTACCAACCACAAAAGCGTTCCACCACCGAGCGTCAGCGTATAAAATATGGGTACTTTGAGATCTGTTCCAAGGTAAAGCCTGTGCACGCCAAGCACTCCAAGAGTGACATCCAAAATGATGGCTATAACACGCGGGTTTTCTTTTCGTGTGGAATCATCGCCGACAAAAAGATGGCGAATCTGATAAGCGTTCTCCTCAGTTTCTGTGAAGAAAGCTTTTCCCGCAATAGAGTGCAATCGTTTCCTGACCTGACTTTGTGCGGAAAGATCGATGCAACTGAACAATAGAAAGGCCATGAGAATTCTCACCATATATTTTTCGGGATAAAGCAAATCCATTCACGAGAACCAATTGCTCAATTTAAAATTGCATTGAGTTGGACGCTCGCCGGCGTTCCGAAAAGTAGCAGGAATTTCACGGCTGCGTTGTGACGCAATTCCGCGGTTTACACAGTCTTTTGTGAATGTGGAATGCTTACGTTAGGATCAGCATGGCATCACCATAAGCCCAGAAACGATACTTGTTCTTGATCGCTTCGTTGTAGGCATGCATCACAAGATCGTAACCACCATATGCTGTAACACACATCAGCAACGCACTTTCAGGTTGATGAAAATTGGTGATAAGGCTATCTGCAATATTGAAATCGTAAGGCGGATAAATGAACTTACTGATCCATCCATCAAACGGCTTCAACATACGATCTGTACTCACACTGCTTTCAAATGCGCGCAACACGGTGTTACCAACAGCGCATACGCGATGTCCGGTATTGAGTGCGTTGTTCACCATCTCAGCGGTTTGGATAGGAATGATGCATTGCTCGCTCTCCATTTTGTGCTTCGTCAAGTCTTCCACTTCTACCTGGCGGAATGTGCCAAGACCGATGTGCATAGTCATTTCAGCCATATTCACACCTTTGATCTCGCAGCGTTTCAATAGTTCACGACTGAAGTGCAATCCCGCAGTGGGTGCCGCAACGGCTCCTTCTTCCTTTGCGAAAATGGTTTGAAACCAATTTTCATCTTCAGGTTCTACAGGTCGTTTGATGTATTTAGGTATCGGGGTTTCACCCAATTTGTGGACAAGCGCTTTGAAGTCGTCATGACTTCCATCGTAAAGGAAACGCAGCGTTCTTCCTCGAGAAGTGGTGTTGTCGATCACTTCTGC
>JAYTMF010000182.1:0-8336 GCA_043728755.1 Flavobacteriales bacterium | reverse complement strand
CTTCTGGTATACTTCACTCTCCAGATCCGCCAATACCTGGCCGGCAGAAACTGTTTGTCCTTCGACAACATAAATACGCTGAACGGTACCCATTGTTCTTGCCGTTACGTTCACATTTTCCTCAGCATCCACGGTGCCCTGCACGTCGATGAAGTGATTGAAAACTTCGCGCTTGACAGCCGTAACAGCCACGTCTCGAACGCGCGTCTTCTTCGTGGTATCTGTCAAAGCCAATTCCCCCTCGATCGCTTTGATCTTTTCGCCCATAGTGGCGTATTTGGCCTTCAGTGCTTCGAGTTCAGACTTCTTATCCTTCGCTCCACCGCATGAAGTCATCACCAATATCATCATGATGACGATGGCGGATATAAACTGACTATAACTCTTTTTCATAGGTAAATTTTTAAATGTGGTATCCGGTTTTTATAGTTGATTCAAGGCTTTCGATAATCGTGTCGTCGCATGGAGCACCTTCATCATCGACTGAATGTATGCGCCCTGCGTTTGAATAAGTTGCGTATTTCTCTGTGTCACATCGAAGCTGGTTCCGAGTCCTTCTTTGAATTTAATCTGTGATTTATTTAAAATGCTCTTGGCCAGATCGAGTGAATTTTTTGTTGAACTATAAGATTGAAGTGCGTTGCTCAGTTCACTTCGCGCCGCTCTGAATTCCAGTTCAGAAGCCTTCCTTGCGAGGTTGGTTGTTTCTTCCATGCGCTTCACTTCTACTTCTACTTTCTTTACTTCATTCTTTCGCATGCCTCCGCTAAGTATTGGGACATTCATTTGAACTCCCAAAAGATTTCCGTAGAGATAAGGTTGCGCGCTATCGAAAAAATCAAACCGTTGCCGATACGCGGCTGTTTGAAAATTGATGAACGCGGAAAGATTAGGGAGATAAGCAGCCTTCTTCACTTTCAAATTCAATTCCTGTAATGTCAATCCACTATTCGCAATTTGAACGTCGATATTGTTCTCGGGAATAAAAACTGTACTTAACAAATTCCCGGAACTTGCTTCCATAAAAGCGTCGAGATTATCTGTTAACACCAACTCCGTGTTCAATGGCAAACCCATTTGAAATTTTAATAAATCATTGGTCAACTTCGCTTGTTCGTCCGAATATGTGATTTGAATGTCGAGGTCATTCACCGCAAGTTGCAACTGATCAACGTTTTCAGACTCGGTAAAACCCGCTTCCAGTATGGCTTTAGTCTGACCCAGTGTAAATACCATGTCCGCCTTTGCTTCTTTGATCAGGCGTGAATTTTCGATGGAGATGAGCGATAAATAATAGGCGTTGGCCACATAACTCTTCACCTCAATCGCAGACTTCTTTACATTTTCAGATTGAAATTGTTCGTAGCTCTTTGCCGCTTGTAAAGCCACGAGCCATGTGCCATCAAACAGCAATTGGGATGCCGTCGCCCCAATGGTTACAGAATATGGATTCACAAATCGAATTCTTGTAGCCTCCGGCCCAAAAGGTCCGGGTGGTATAATGGAATATGGTACGTAGAAATATTGATTGTACTGCGCAGATCCATTGATCTGAGGAAGTCCTATTGCCTTCAAAGACGCTGTATTGTACTTCGCCGCTTCGGCATCGAATACTGCGCTTTTCGTATTGAAGGCGTTCTTAACTGCGTAATCCTGCGCCTGTTGTAGCGTCATTTCTATGCGCTCCTGTGAAATGCCCGCATAGCCATTTAGCAGTATCACCGCAACGAAAATTCGTCTTACCGTATGTTTCATATTCTGTTGTCTTGATGGTTTAATATTTTGAGCTCTTAAGTTTCTCTTTCAAATAATCCAATCCCTTCTCACTCGCAATGCCGCGAATGTGATACTTGAATATTTCCTTGTACAATTCTCCCAGATTGTGCTCTTCCTTAGGAAAAAGAGTCTGATCAAAGATGATGTCGATGCGCACGATATAAAGCTTGGCAATGACATCCGCATTGAAATCTTTTCTGTAATAACCTTCCCTTTGGCCCTTCTTCATATTCATCCTCATGCAATCGTAAACTGCGCGATGACGGTTCTCCTTCATCGACCTCGCCGTTGCAGGATGATATTTCTCGAGGTCGTAATTCACTGATGGATGAACTTGTTTTAATACACTCAACACCCAACGCATGATTTCCAGACTTTCGTCAACCGCATTCATTCTCTGACTGCAGATGTGTCGGATCTCCTCATCTTCCTTATTACAAAAATGATTGACTGATTTCTGCACCAGATCTTCTTTGTCCTTTACGTATTGATAAAGTGTTTTTTTGGAAATTCCAAGGTGCCTGGACATGTCGTCCATATTCACACTCTTGATACCGAACTTCATGAAAATTTCGGTGGCGCTTTCGACAAGTTTAGTTTCTTTATCCGGCAATTCTTCCATTTCGGGGGCGAAAATACATCCGAATGTTTACATGGAAACGATTTGATGTAAAAAACGTTTCCATTTCATAAGCATAATCTATGAACGGTAAATTTCTAAGGGTGAATGGCCCACACAAAATACCCTACGCACTGAATTTAAACGCCTTATGAGACGTTAGCTATTAGCAGATAGATTAAATATCAAACCGAAAATCGGAAACGAAAACTTCCGATTTTATAGAATATTTGGACAATAAACTTTCAATTGCATAGGCAATGAGAAAAATTGAACTATCCAAATGCATAGTATAGAAATATCAATATGCAGCGAAGCGTAGATCAGGAGAATAAATCCTGAATGTCCTCGTCGCGCACATCGTTCGCTAATGTCACTTTTAGTTTTGGCTCCATTTCCATTGCGCGTTTGATCGCGAAATTTGCCTCTGTGTTTCTCGCCCATGCGCGACGGGCAATACCATTGTTGACATCCCAATGCAACAGGCTCTTCAATCTTCGCTCACAGTCAGCAGATCCATCAAGCAACATTCCGAATCCTCCGTTGATGACTTCTCCCCAACCCACTCCTCCACCATTGTGAAGGCTCACCCATGTCGCTCCGCGAAAGGCATCGCCCACAAAATTATGCACAGCCATATCAGCAGTGAATCTAGATCCATCGTAAATGTTGGATGTCTCTCGGTAAGGTGAATCTGTGCCGCTCACATCATGATGATCGCGTCCGAGGACAACGACACCCATTTCTTTTCTTGCAATAGCAACATTGAATGCTTGAGCGATACTCATTCTTCCCAATGCATCAGCGTACAGAATGCGCGCCTGCGAACCGACGACCATTTTGTTATTGCCGGCTTCCTTTATCCATTGAATATTATCCAACATCTGTTGTTGAATTTCCGACGGAGAATTCACCATCAACTCTTCCAAAACCGATTGAGCTATTCTGTCTGTTTTTTCAAGGTCTTCTTCTTTGCCACTGCAACACACCCATCTGAAAGGCCCGAATCCATAGTCGAAACACATCGGTCCGAGAATGTCCTGGACATAACTCGGATATTTAAACTCGCGCGGTGTTCTCCCGGAAGCTTGTTTCTCGTCCGACATCACATCAGCGCCTGCGCGTGACGCTTCCAACAAAAACGCATTGCCATAATCAAAAAAGTACATTCCCTTTGTTGCGTGTTTGTTCACAGCTTCAGCATGTCTTCGCAAAGTTGACTTCACTTTTTCCTTAAAAGTTTCCGGAGCATTGGCCATCATTTCATTACTTTGCTCGAAACTCATACCGACAGGATAATAACCGCCGGCCCAGGGATTGTGTAATGAAGTCTGATCACTTCCAAGATCAATCATGATATTCTCTTCATCAAATTTTTCCCATACATCTACGATATTCCCGATGTATGCGAACGACTTAATTGTTCTATCCTGCATGGCCGTTTTAACTCCTTTGCACAACGCATCGAGATCATCTGTGATTTCATCTACCCAACCTTGCTCATGTCTTTTATATGCTGCCTTTGGATTCACCTCCGCAGTGACAGAGATAACGCCAGCGATATTTCCGGCCTTCGGTTGTGCGCCACTCATTCCTCCCAATCCGGAAGTAACAAACAACACCGGGTGCTCCTCTGAAAGATTTCTCTCGCGTTTCATTTTTCGCGCTGCATTCATTACGGTGATGGTTGTACCATGTACAATACCCTGTGGTCCAATGTACATATACGATCCTGCAGTCATCTGTCCGTATTGCGTGACACCAAGTGCGTTGAATTTTTCCCAATCATCCTGTTTCGAATAATTCGGGATCATCATTCCGTTGGTAACAACAACACGTGGCGCTTCCTTGTGCGATGGAAATAATCCGAGCGGATGTCCGCTGTACATCACGAGCGTCTGATCATCCGACATTTCGCTGAGGTATTGCATCGTGAGTAAATACTGTGCCCAGTTCTGAAATACTGTGCCATTTCCACCGTATGTGATCAACTCCTGAGGATGCTGTGCAACGCGCGGATCAAGGTTGTTTTGAATCATCAACATGATGGCTGCAGCTTGCTTGCATTTCGCCGGATATGCATCAATTGGTCGCGCGAACATTTCATACTCCGGCATGAAACGATACATGTAGATGCGACCATGGTCTTTTAATTCCTGCGCAAACTCTTTTGCCAAAACGGAGTGTTGATGCACTGGAAAATATCGCAACGCATTTCGGAGAGCAAGATTCTTTTCGTCAGATGTAAGAATTTCTTTGCGCTTCGGTGCGTGGTTTATTCCCTGGGCGTAAGGTTTTACACCCGGCAATTCTGAAGGAATTCCTCCAACTATGGATGCTGCAAAATCAACTCTCTGATTTATTGAATTTTTTTCCTTCATTCACTCAATTCATTTTTTACGGTGATGTAATACCGATTGGACAAGTGTAATAGTCCCATCTTTGTTTCGCCAGATTGAACTAAACACTTGTATCCATTGGTATATACCACTGTATGATTTCTCAAACGTTGGCATGTTTTAGAAATCACATTGGTATAACATTACAAAAGGGTGGGTAGTTCACACCACCAAACACCCCGACAAAAGTCGTCTAATGGATTCAAAACTTAAAACACGACAGAGAGACATGCTGTAATGCCATCATAAATATTCGTGTAGTTGCCGTCGCGATTCTCAAATGTGACTTCCTTGCCTTGCAATCGTCGACCCTCCAAACGAAACAATGCATTGGGATGAATTTTATAATCGACATTCAACGAATAGCCATTGGTAATAAATCCATCCGCATATTGATTTATCACTATTACTTCGTTGGGGTCATTGTATTGTTCTGCACGAAAGGCCACACTCAATTTATCAGTAAGTCCCACTTTTGCAATGGCAAACCATCCGTACCAATATTGCATAGGCCAATCGTCGTCGCTAAAATCAGGTTGCATACCGTAGTCAAAAGCACCGCAAAGTGTAAGACGCTTCAACGGCTGATAGGTAAAATAAAGATCCTGAAAAAACCTTGCTCCGTAGTCTTCATCCTTACTTTCATCTCCAAGATAATTGCTATAATTGAATTGAAATTTATCACTCATCTTATAGTTGATCTGCATTCCAACCGCCGGGTAGTAATTGCCATCCAGCTTATAAATACGTTGCCATCCGTTGAGTACTAAAAAAGAGAAGAGCCATTTATCATCCTTGCTGTTGAGCGAAAGTTTGGCGCCGGTTTCATAGTAAGGACTATTCTCCGCGCTGATGGTTCGCGTGAGTGTTGGATTGTCCTTTCCAATAGCCGATTCAAATCCTAAGTGAGAATTGAATATTCCCATATCCAACCAAAGCTTGTGTCGCTTGCTGAGCTTCAATCCTATGTTAGCCTCATAAACATGTTGGAAAACTTTAGATTCTGTTGCGAGATTTCTTTCCGCATATGTTCCGGTCATCATGGCTATGTTTCCACGCATGCTTTCATTTATCCATCCGGCGCGAATGATACCTAGATTCAACGCCAGCTCACCGGTTCTGGTGTTGTTGTATAGAAAGTAAGGTCGCTGATGTTTGTTGCTATTGTCAACGTCAACAGCGGCATAAAATTCAAAGTATGCCGAAAGCGTAAGATTTTTCAGACTAGAAACTCGCGTAGAATCGTCCACCTGCGACGATGCCGTAAAAACAGATAAAACCAACAAGACAGAACAAGATAATTTCACCCTGCGAAAATGCATCATGTTCGACTAAACTAACGCCGAATTTTTCCGGTTTTTTTATCAAAACCGTATGGACAATGTTTGCAACCGCTTTGGCAACAATAGCCACGTTTCAGATGGTACGCTTCGGTAAAAACGATGAATCCTTCATCTGACAAATAATAATCTTCTCCGGGAATTTTCTTTTGGTCGTGATTCATAAATGAGATGAGGCGAAGGTATTACTTCGAAGCATCATCGGGAACAAATTCCAGCGAAATAGAATTCATGCAATACCTTTTTCCTGTTGGTGGCGGACCGTCATCAAACAGATGGCCGAGGTGGGATTCACATCTTCCGCATAACACTTCAGTTCTTCTCATACCAAAAGAATTGTCCTGCTCGTAGATGCATGCGTCAGCTCTGCGTGATTCGAAAAAACTCGGCCAACCACAACTACTGCTGAACTTTCCATCGGAGCGAAACAATTCATTTCCACATACAGCACAGAAGTACGTTCCCTTTCCTTCATAATCCCAGTACTTACCGGTGAAGGCCCGCTCGGTGTGTTTCTGACGTGCCACACCGAATAAATCGGCGGAAAGAATTTTCTTCCATTCATCATCAGAAACGTTCAGTTTCGTCTGATCTGTTCTCGAGTAATAAGGATTGATTCCTTGATCTTTTTGTTCCATGTGTGTTGCGTGTGAATGATTATCTGTGCAAGCTATTGCCGACATAAAAATGATTATTCCAGTCAAAATGTAGCGCATGATTTTTTATGATTAGAAGAATACTGATTTTATTCCTGTCAAATTTCCAACGAAACAATTCTAATTGTCTAGAAGTTCAAAACAAGAATTCCATCACTTGCGATTTCCGATACTTACGCAAAGGAAGAGAATCTGGATTTATTTCCTCTCAGGGATAGCGTCCGTCGCCACTTTCTTTTTTCTAAAGTCTATGCCCCAGACAATGCCTATCTGCAATGTATGGTTTCTCTCTGCCTTCCTTGCATCGGACTTGATGATATATTGATTGAGATAGCCGATCTGAATATTCTTGTCCTTATCGATTCGCCATCCAATGGCCGCATACAGCCGGTTCTGATCCAACGCATTGAGTTTTATTTCCCTGCCGGAATTGACGAAAATTTCATTGGCCACTGAAAGAAACAAGGTATTGTTCTCCATCTTGCTTCTTGTCAAAGGAATGTTAACCATGTATCTATATCGCACTCTGTTTCTAAATACAAAAGGATCGTTTTGATCCCGGTTCAATTCCCCTCCGTCTATCGACGCTTTATTCTCCAACCATCTTTGCTCAAGTCGGAATCTATTGTTCGTATAAAACCGACCAAACTGCTGGGTACTTGCAAACTGCTGAAAAATTCTATGTTCTATAAACCGATAATTGAATGGCTGCACTCCGTATTCATAGGTATCTACGAACGCATATCCTGTTGAAATTACAGGCCCCGACTTCAGATAATAGTCTCCGGCTACTCTGATCAGAGACTGCATCCAATGCTCCAGCATATCATTGCGTCGCCAACCGTATTCGGTATGAACTCCCCAACGCTCATTGATTCTGTGATTTCCTATATACCATATCCAGCCATTATTCTGGGATTCAATTTCCTTTTGACCAAGAGATAAAAATGGAAAAGAAATTGCAATGAACATTGCAATAACAGAGAAGTAAATCCTTGTCTTCATTCAAATCCGAAAATCGAAATCCATATTCGCATACATATATTCATTGAGCGGGCTTGTGCCGCTTTATTGCCGATTAAAATCCAAGCAATCTACAAATCCACAATGTGCAAGCACCAAGCAATGCTGAAATTGGTATGGTGATGATCCAGGCCACTAAAAGTTTGCCTGTCACGCCCCATTTCACTGCGCTGATTCTCTTCGTAATTCCAACTCCAATAATTGCTCCTGTGATAGTATGGGTTGTGCTGACAGGAATACCTTTGATGACTTCGCCACCCATTTTCCACGGAAATTTCATTCCCTCTGTGAAAAACAATGTAATCGCTCCTGCAGTTTCTGCGGCAACGCCTTCGAATGGGGTAACCTTAGTGATCTTCGATCCCATGGTCTTCACAATTTTCCAGCCGCCACTCATTGTTCCTAACGCAATAGCCGCATAGCATGATAATGGCACCCACGATGGCATTTCTTTAAGACTTTCAATTTGACCGCCGGCTATTAACGCAACGGTGATGATACCCATTACTTTTTGTGCATCATT
>JAYTMF010000181.1:0-5691 GCA_043728755.1 Flavobacteriales bacterium | reverse complement strand
TTGCTATCACCTACAACACTGTATCCTGTGTTTATTGATCCATTGGTTGTTGGTCCGACATCTGCCTGGGGCAGCACGTTCATGCCTTCGTGTGAAATACCAAGCTATAATGCCGACAGCATTTTGGTTACCGTGCCGGGTCAAATTACAGTGACGGGATTATTTGTGACGGCAAGTTTTTTCGCAGATCCATTGGCCAATGTGATCATGGACAACGGCGCGATGTACTTCAGCACGCCATGTTCTCAAACAGGATTATTTGAAGCACAACCTCCATTCGATCAACTTCCGGGAACAGCATATCTGCTAAGTTTCGACATGCGCGAGCCATTGATGTGTTGCTATCCTCCCTCGTGTACTCAAACGAGCTTTTATCTGAGGATGCATCTCGGGCGATACACGCCTGCGGGCGACTGCAACGCGAATGCAGTTTACTACGATCCTAGTTCGCCTTGGCCGTTCACTGCCTATATCGAAGGACACACCGTGGAAATACATCAGGATGGCTGGTCTGTTCCGACGGCTGCCATTTGTTCAAACAATTGCACTGTGACCGGAAGAGCACGGATGCGATATGGCGTTCCACCCTATACGATAACACATCCATGGATGACAGGAAGCGTGGTGATCGAACAGCCTACACCTTGCGACGTTGCGGGTAAACTTGCCAATCTCCCGCTCACCATTCCCGGATGTCCGGTGTATTGTCCCACATTCAATTCCTTGCCGGTGCCACCTTGTGTGACCACAGATGTTTGCGGAAATGTTGCACCGGATGTGCCGGCTTCCGTAGTGAATATAAAACCCGCACCCGATGTGATCATTCCTTCTACCGATGTGTGTAGTGATCTCGCTTACAATTTTAATTTGAGCAGTTGTCAAACGGGTAGTTCTTTTACCTGGGCCGGTAACAACGCCAATGGTTCAGAAACCATTCCTATCTTGCTATCCAATCCCGGTTCTGACACAATGGATGTTTCCTATTTCGGACAAGCGACCTTCAATGGATGCTCTTCATTGAGCACTGAATTTTTCTTTCATGTCCTTCCTGCCCCGTCAACGGATTTCACCATTCATCCTGATCCCGCATTCCTCAACGTTGGCGCCGGATTCGAAGGTTCACCTGTAAGCACGGCAGGAGCGATTAATTCGTGGGCGTGGAGTTTCGACGGCAATACAGGAATATCGGGAATGACTACTGTTTACGCATTCAGTAGTATAGGAACGCACGAAGCGTGCTTGCATATTACAACAGTAGATGGCTGTCCGGCGACGATTTGCAAAGCAATTGAAGTGGTCACGGAGCAACTTGTTATTCCGAATATTTTCACACCAAACGGTGATGGGCTCAATGAGAATTTAGAATTCAAAAACTTGGAGTACTTTCAAGGTAATTCGCTTGAGGTTTATAACCGTTGGGGGAATATCGTCTATTCAAAAACCAACTACAACAACAACTGGAACGGCGCGGATCTCTCGGAAGGCACTTACTATTACGTACTGAATGTGGCCCTCTTGGGTGCGTTTAGTGGGTATGTGCAGTTGTCGCGGTGAGAGAATTCATTTGACGATTTGTGATTTGTGATTTAGAGATTTACGCTTCCCAATCAGAGCTCAGGTGTGTCCGTCACTTTTTCTCCTTCTCATGCTTTTTGAAATATTTCTTGAATGGCCAGGAGAGTTCGAGGGCTTCCAGATGTTCATTCAGCATAGCACTTCACTTATGGATGTTGAACATACTCTCATTCGAGACCACTGCAAGGCGCATCCACTGATGTTTTAAGCGCAAATTCGGTTGAAAGTATTGATAATAGTAGTTTTTATAGCTGATATACTTCTGTAATATATCAGAATGATAAAACAGAATAATCGAAACTCTTTTGCAGATATTGCCGTGATTCATAGAGTGACTACTACCGATTAGACAAGTATAATAGTCCAAATCTTTACTTCGCCAGATTGAACTAAACACGTGTATCCATCGACATATACCACTGTATGATTTCTAAAACATTGGCATGTTTTATAAATCATAGTGGTATAAAATGCCCTTGTTTGAACGAGTGAATGCTGTCATGTTTTAGAAATCACATTGGTATAAAACTACAAGAAATGGCTATTTCGGCATGAAAACAGAACGGTTCTCTAAAAAAAACAACGTCAACACTTTGGCCAAATGCCGAAAAAAACAGTCACAGATTTATGGAATCAAAAGGTTTCTGTTTTGCAGCGGTCTCATGCATGTAGTGCGGGCTTAATATTAAAGAGATTCAACTGTGAACCTCCTGAAATGAAAATACCATATCAACGCCTATAACCATTGCCCTTTTGATTAAAGAAGATCCGCTTTCCTACTGAAGATTGACCGGAATATAATATTTACAACAAATTAAATCATCACTTTTGGAAGCACATTGAAGATGTAATTTAGAAAAGTGCTTTGAAGAGATTTAAAAGTGCTTCGGTTATTTCCGTTTTATTCCGAATAGCGTATCCTGATTCCGCTGATTCTAAGAGAAGCTACCGATATATTATAGTAGTGGCCTAAAGGATACGCACTAATCACCAGCATCTGTCGTCCTTCTCAGCCACTTCAGGTTCCTCTCTTGGTAAAGCTTTTTAAAGAGTGGCTCCATGCTGCTCTTACTTTGTCAGTTTTCAAAAAAAACATAGTGACAATCTCAGAAGGTCTCAAAGGATTTGAATACCTATAATCTTAAATTGCCGTCTCTACATTTTTAAATCTCGATTCCAACGACCAACAAATTTCCCGAACTTCACACCATGGATACTGCCCTCCTCATCAAATCCCTTCACATCATTTTTATGGTGACCTGGTTCGCCGGATTGTTTTACATGTTCCGATTGTTTGTTTATCATGCTGAAGCGGCACGCAAAGAAGAGCCTGCTGCCGGCATTTTGATGCATCAATACCGCATCATGGAAAAAAGATTGTGGTATGCCATTACTTGGCCATCATGTATTCTCACTTTCATTTTTGGAACGTGGCTCATCGTCCTCAATCCAGCTTTTCTAGCTATGGCATGGATGCAGGTCAAACTGTTTTTCGTTTTGATACTGATATTCTATCAATTCTACGGACAACGCGTGCTGCGAGGGATCAACGAAAATCCGATGAACTATACTTCTCTTGGAATGCGCTTCATGAATGAAGTACCGACAATCATTCTTATCGCTGTGGTGTTCGCCGTGGTGCTGAAGGATGAAGTTACATGGATATGGGGCGTTGGCGGTATCATCGGAATTGCTTTGGTCATAACGCTTGCCATCAAAGCGTACAAAAAAAAACGTTCAAATACCGAGTGAAGCTCTATTCTCAACAATGAAATTTTCCACTACTTTTCTCCATCTCCCCCACTCTCTTCTTCCATGTATTGAACAACATCTTTCAGTTGTCTATGAAGTCTGGTAGCGTTGATCTTGCGCCGAACTTTCGAATTACAGCCCGATTTCAACATCCTGCATTCAAGATAACACACCTGTGGAATTTCCATTCGCTGATATTGCGAATAATGCCGCGAAATATTAATCCCCTCGGGAATCATTTGCCCACCCGCATCAAAAAAAGTATCGTAATGTGTGGAATGAATGATCGCAGTAGAATCTTTATAACTCACCAACACATAAGATGTGATGCGCGACAATGAACTGTCGCCTCTGAAAATAAATCGCCAGTTGGAAGTGGTTGAATAACCACGATCATCTTTCTGAATACTTGTTTCAAAAACCAGAGAATCGGCATATCGTTGAATATATAAACTGTCAGAATCAAAAGGAACTTTCTTGTTGCGCTTTTTGATATTGTCTTTTCTGAATACAAAACTGAAAGACAAATTTCGAAGTGGAAACGGCTGCAGTTTTTGATAATATTCCTGATCTTCCCATTGCGTTTCGCCGATGCAATACTCCAAACTTGAGATACAGAATTCTGTGAATGGTGGGTCACTTGAATTGAAGTCGGGAAATTTCACATAGATATCACCCCGCAATTTTTCGAGAACTGTGCCCGAACTGTCGCAGTTGACGTATTGCATGGAATAACTTTTTTCCTTATCCCTGTTGGTGGCTTTCCACGCATATCTGGAAAGACATTCCGACATGACCGACATCGGCCGCTTGTAATCAGAAGTGATCTTCACCTCTTTCAACAATGTTGTCGACACAA
Source organism: Flavobacteriales bacterium (assembly GCA_043728755.1). Classification (GTDB taxonomy): domain Bacteria; phylum Bacteroidota; class Bacteroidia; order Flavobacteriales_D; family Sanyastnellaceae; genus JAIBBG01. Next base: position 1,505 of record JAYTMF010000181.1, on the reverse strand, counting down.
GACAAATTTCCTTCAGCGATTCTATGGAAGAAAAAACAAATGCCGTATCTCTAAATCCCAACACACTGATGTGAAATCGCTCTCCGTCAAGTCCATTTAGTTTCAATTCGCCCTTCACATCTGAGACACCACTTATTCCTTTGGCCTCGCTCATCACAATCGCATTCACAATAGTTTCACCCGAAGAACAATCGCTGAGCCGCAACGTGATTTGACCTTCAAAGACTTCACAAGTGCACAACAAGAAAATGAGCAATGCCGTAATTCGCATAGATAATTATTGATGTTACAAATTACGACTTGAAAAGTAGAACTAATACCGATTGAACAAGTGTAATAGTCCAATCTTTGCTTCGCCAGATTGAACTAAACATGTGTATCCATCGGCAAATACCAGTGTATGATTACTCAAACATTGTCATGTTTTAGAAATCACATGGGTATAAAATCTGAAATCCACGAAGTGGACATAGAAAGAAACACTCAAAAAAAAACCGCCGACAAGCGACAGTTCCTTAATTATAAACTTTTCATGTACTCGAGAATTACATCTAGATTATCCGTTCAACATTACCGGCATCACCAGCATGAGAATGTCTTCTGCAGCGTTCTCTGATTCAACTTGAGTAATGATTCCTGCACGATTTGGTGCGCTCATTTGGATGTTGATGTTTTCCGATCCCATGTTTGCCAGCATCTCAGAAAGAAAACGCGAATTGAATCCGATTTCCATGTCATCACCTGCATAGCTGCATGTAAGTCTTTCCTGTGCTTCATTCGCGAAGTCGAGATCTTCAGCAGAAATATTCAATTCGCTGCCGCCCATTTTCAAACGCACTTGGTGTGTTGTCTTATTGGCGAAAATCGCAACACGCTTGATCGAATTCAACAAATCCATTCTGTCGATGGTCAACTTGAAAGGATTTTCCACTGGAATGACTGCTTCGTAGTTTGGATATTTTCCTTCGATCAAACGACACATTAAAATGATGTTGTCGAAAGTGAACAAGGCATTGTTCTCGTTGTATTCAATTTTGATTTCGGTCTTCAATCCACCAACGATTCCTTTCAAAAGGTTCAATGGTTTTCTTGGAACGATAAAAGAAGCTGCATTACCACCGCCTACATCGGTTCGTGTGTAGCGAACGAGTTTGTGCGCATCCGTAGCAACGAATCGCACTTGCTTCTCGTGAATTTCGAAAAGTACACCGCTCATTACCGGACGCATATCATCGTTACCGGCAGCAAAAAGCGTCATATTGATAGCTTGTCCTAGAGAATCACTTCCCATGTTGAAAGACTTCGCGCCTTCCAATACCGGAGTCTTTGGAAATTCATCGCCATTCTGTCCTGTCAATTTGTATTTTCCATAGTCGCTGGAAATTTCAATGCCCAATGTCTTCTTGTCAATGCTGAAAGTGAGTGGTTGCTCGGGCAAACTTTTGAGAATATCCAAAAGGATTTTTGCAGGAATGGCAATGATGCCTTCTTCCTTGGCCTCAATG
>JAYTMF010000180.1:0-6640 GCA_043728755.1 Flavobacteriales bacterium | reverse complement strand
GTAACCACGACACTCGCAAATAATAGTTCCGACTCGCTGACAGAGATACTGGATTCGCTTGGCAGAGTCATTTATTCAGCCATAAAGTTGCCTTCTCATGGCTTGAAGGAGAATTACTTCGTTTATGATAAAAATGGAAGAGTCGTGAAAAACTGGAACAACCTTGATATGCACTTTGAGTACGAGTATGACGATAAAAACCGTATTGTCAACACGTATGTTGGCAGGGACAAATCCTTTCTCAGCACTTCAAATTATGACGACCTTTCGGGAATTTGCAGAATGACAAGATGTGAATTGCTCAACGGAGAATACATCCCTAGAAACCACGAATGTTTATGCACCGCAATCGATGGTCACAACAATCCAGTACAGCAGCAAGTGATCGATTGTAGCATGGCAGAGGACAAGGAGTTCTTTGGCCTGAAAGGATTTGTTGAGATTACGTATACTTACTTTAAGTAATTGGATATTGTATTCGGTATTGGGAATCCGGAGAAAGGATTTTATACCAATGTGATCTATAAAACAGGCCAATTTTTATAAATCATACAGTGGTACATGCCGATGGATACAAGAGTTTAGTTCAATCTGGCGAAGCAAAGATTGGACATTATACTTGTCCAATCGGTATTACAAACGAATAGATCAAGAGCTCCAGAACTTCCTTTCTCTCCAAATCTTCAATCCTTCCTCATCAAGAAATGTCCATGCTAGAACGCGACTGGATTTTTGTCCTTGAGACATCGGCAATGTTCGCACCGCTTTAGCACCCGATTTTTTGAGCACTCTATGAAGTAAATGCATATTGTCGGCTTTCGAAACCAAGGTGGTGAACCAGCAGCAATTCTTTGCAAATCCTGCGCTTTCATCAATCATCTTTGAAATGAAAGCCTGCTCGCCTCCCGGAAAAAAGAGTTCTCCTGATTGTCCGCCAAAATTCTTTACATCGCGTTGTGCCGGTGCCTTACCAAGGTTCTTCCACTTGCGATGCGTTCCTGCCTGCGCTTCCTCACTGTTGGAATGAAATGGTGGATTGCAAACGACAAGATCAAACTCATCGTCGGGAGTGATGACACCATTGAGAATATTGAACGCATTCGTTTGAAGTCTAAGCGATAAAGAGCCTGCTAAATCAGGATTCTGATCCACAATTTTCTGAGCATTTTCGAGCGCGATCTTATCCACATCGCAACCAACAAACGACCATCCGTATTCGCTTTTTCCTATGATCGGATATATCGCATTTGAACCAATGCCAACATCCAATACCTTCACTGATGGTCCTTGAGGACATACGCCGCGGTTATCGCTTCCCATCATATCGGCAACATGATGTATATAATCAGCACGCCCAGGAATAGGAGGACAGAGGTAGCCCTCAGGAATATCCCACCAGGAAATTCCATAATCCTTTTTCAATATCGCATAATTCAAAAGCTTAACCGCCTGCGGATCCGCAAAATTGATCGACTCCACGTTGAATTTGTTGGTAGTCACCATTGGCTTCAATTCAGGAACCAAGGCGATCAGCGCCATCATATCATATCTGCCGCTATGCTTATTGCGTGCGTGGAACTGGCCTTTTTCTGCTACTTCTTTATTGATTGAATCACTCATGCTTTTTTGTTTCTGGATACAATTTACGTTCGCTTTCGTTAGCGCTGAATTTTTTATGACTGTTGCGTTGAACAGCAATCAGTGTGAGGTCAATTGAAAGACACCTTCACATTTACTTTTTCACGACTAAATAATTTTGCTAAGTCGTGAATGTCGGGAGAGGGTTTATCATTTCCGCAATCCATTGGTGGCTGGCAATCACACGTTTCATATTTACAAGGTCCTGTGCCACCTGAACAACAAACAAGCGCATAGTAGGTGGCTGTGCAGCAGGAAGTGTGGGCATAGCAAACTTTTTGCGGAGTTGTTCCTTTTTTCATTGCGATCACTTCTTTGACATTGAACGCAATTTCAGATTTGTAGCCAATCAGTTCGCTTGATTTTCCTACTGCAAAATGTCGTATTTGACTATCGCGTTTCAGGATGTTGAATTCATTCGCCGCACTGTCTGTGATGAAAGTTGTTTGCACGACTTCCAGGTCGACGGAATTTTCGTGAAATGATTTTCCACGAATGATATAGTGTCTGTCATAGATGTGAAGCAGCATATAATTATTCATTCCCATGGAAAGCATTTCCACGCTTTGATCCGGATAGGTGACCTCGATCACCGCATGGTCCATCACAGGCTGAGCGCAGTTTTGAAGTTGGAATACCGATTGGACAAGTTTAATACTCCAATCTTTGCTTCGCCAGATTGAACTAAACGCTTGTATCCATCGGCATTTACCACTGTATGATTTCTCAAACATTGGCCTGTTTTATAAATCACATTGGTATAATGCGATTGCAAAAAAAACAGCGCGAACTTAAGCAGTGACACGTTTACTTATGCTTCTGTACACATATGAATCTGCGATATGGCGACGAATGAAACGCGCACAAGATTCAGAATTCACTAGTTTGATATAGATGTTGCGGGGAACACCGAAGTATTCATACACGTGACCGTCAGTGAATGTCACTTTCAGTATAGACTTCTCATAATTGTAATCCGTGATGCCGGCTGTTGTGAGCGTCGCGGTATATTCAACTTGCGTTTGCTCTAAAGTTTCCGGAGCAATGCTTACCAAGAAGTGATATGCTTCGATGATCGTCTTGCTGCGCTCTTCAGCTTGCAATTTCAATTCGACATTGTCAAAGAATTTGTCAGGATGACAATCTTTCATCATGTTCCGGTACGTCGCTTTAAGTTCCTTGAGTTCGGTCGTTTTTGTCGCACCAAATAATGTTCTGAAATCGCTGATTTTCTTCATGGTAAGTTATTCTTCGTGGCCTGTTGATTTTCTCAAAAGGCGCGCGAAGATAGTCATTATCATTACTAAATCAACCATTTAGCTTAATAATACCGATTGGACAAGTTTAATACTCCAATCATTGCTTCGCCAGATTGAACTAAACACGTGTATCCATCGGTAATTACCACTGTTTGATTTCTCAAACATTAGCGTGTTTTATAAATCACATTGGCATAAAAGGCTCAAGTCACCTTAGAATGCAGGCAAGTATTACATATTCCTTCGGTATTGACCACCAACTTCAAACATGGCCTTGGTCAATTGCCCTAGAGAACAAACCTTCACTGCTTCCATCAAATGTGCAAACATGTTTTCATTGTGAATGGCTGCATGTTGAATGATGTGAACGACTTTCTCTGCATTCGCTTCACCGGCCTTATGAAGATTTCCAAGCATGTTTATCTGGTATTCCTTCTCTTCTTCGGTGGCACGAATCACTTCTTTCGGAAGAATAGTAGGAGATCCTTTCGACGAAAGAAATGTGTTCACACCGATAATCGGATATTCTCCGTTGTGCTTCAACGTCTCGTAGTAAAGACTTTCCTCCTGGATCATACTGCGCTGATACATCGTTTCCATCGCACCCAATACGCCACCACGTTCTGTGATGCGGTCGAATTCTGCGAGAACAGCTTCTTCTACAAGGTCTGTCAATTCTTCGATAATGAAAGAACCTTGCAATGGATTTTCATTCTTAGCCAGTCCAAGTTCGCGATTGATGATGAGCTGTATAGCCATAGCCCGACGTACACTTTCCTCCGTTGGAGTAGTGATCGCTTCGTCGTATGCGTTGGTGTGAAGTGAATTGCAATTGTCGTAAATGGCATACAATGCTTGAAGCGTCGTACGAATATCATTGAAGTCGATTTCTTGAGCGTGCAATGATCGACCGCTGGTTTGAATATGATACTTCAACATCTGAGCACGCGCATTGGCGCTGTATTTCTTCGCCATCGCCTTTGCCCAAATCTTTCTCGCCACACGACCAATTACCGCATATTCCGGATCGATACCATTGCTGAAGAAGAAGGAAAGGTTAGGACCAAATTCGTTGATGTCCATTCCACGCGAGAGATAATACTCTACATATGTAAAACCGTTGGACAAGGTAAATGCAAGCTGCGTGATCGGATTCGCGCCGGCTTCAGCAATGTGATATCCACTGATGGACACCGAATAAAAATTGCGGACCTTGTTGGTGATGAAATATTCCTGCACATCGCCCATCAGTCGCAAGGCAAACTCTGTAGAAAAGATGCAGGTGTTTTGTGCCTGATCTTCTTTCAGAATGTCCGCTTGAACAGTGCCACGGACTTGTGTGAGTGTTTCCTTTTTAATCTTTGCATATACACCTTCGGGCAAAACCTCATCACCAGTGATTCCCAACAGCAGCAGTCCAAGTCCATCGTTTCCCGTAGGAAGATCTCCTTGATACATCGGGCGATCAATGCCAGGTTTATTATACTTCTCGGAAAGTCTTTTTTCGACTTCATCCAAAAGTCCATTGGTGCGGATGTATTTCTCACAATTCTGATCAATGGCAGCATTCATAAAGAATGCCAGCAGCATGGGCGCAGGACCGTTGATAGTCATACTTACTGATGTCTTGGGATCGCTGAGATCGAATCCGGAGTATAACTTCTTTGCATCGTCCAGACAACAAATGCTCACACCACTGTTGCCGACTTTGCCATAAATATCCGGACGCAAATCAGGATCGTGACCATAAAGAGTTACGCTGTCGAATGCAGTAGAAAGTCTCTTCGCGGGCATGCCCAAACTCACATAGTGAAATCTTCTGTTGGTGCGCTCCGGTCCGCCTTCACCTGCAAACATGCGCGTTGGATCTTCGCCCTCACGCTTGAAAGGATAAATGCCTGCGGCGTATGGAAATTCACCGGGAACATTTTCCTGCAATACCCATTTCAAAATATCTCCCCAAGAACGATAGGAGGGAGTAACCACCTTCGGAATCATCTGGTGTGAAAGTGATTCTGAGTGCGTATCAATTTTTATTTCTTTATCTCTGACGAAAAATTTATACTCGGCATTTTTATATGTCATGCGCTTCGCATCCCATGTCTGCAGTATTTCCCAATTACGTGGATCGAAGTCCAGTTTTATTCTATCGAAAGTTGCATTGAGGACTTTCAACACATCTTCATCGCCCTTCGCATTTGCGCTTGTACCTTTTGCAGAAGTTTCTTCTAAAATCTGAATGCTCTTGTGTACAGAATAAAGTTTGTCTGCGATCTCCGCCTGTGTTGTGGCCCAACTATCGTAACCGCGATTGTTCTCACTGATCTCACTCAGGTAGCGCGTGCGATTGGGTGGTATGATAAAAATTTTCTCGCTCAATTCTGCGGTTTCCGCAAAAGTCGATTTCAGGTTGGCTCCTGTCTTCTCCTCAATAGTTGCGATGAGTTTCAGATAAAGCTGATTGGTTCCGGGATCATTGAATTGAGAAGCAATCGTTCCAATCACGGGAAGTGTATCGTCTTCTGCATCCCACAACTGATGATTGCGTTTGAATTGCTTTCGCACGTCGCGCAATGCATCGAGGGCACCGCGCTTATCAAATTTATTTACCGCAACGACATCCGCGAAGTCGAGCATATCGATTTTCTCCAGTTGTGTAGCAGCGCCAAATTCAGGTGTCATAATGTACAAGGCCACGTCGCTGTGGTCCATGATTTCTGTATCACTTTGTCCGATTCCGGATGTTTCGAGAATCACCAGATCAAACTTTGCCGCTTTCAACACTGCAACAGCTTCAGCGACGTGCTTGCTCAATGCAAGATTGCTCTGACGTGTAGCAAGCGAGCGCATATACACGCGCGGATTGCTGATGCTGTTCATGCGTATGCGATCACCCAATAACGCTCCTCCAGTTTTTCTTTTTGAAGGATCAACAGAAATGAGTCCGATACTTTTTTCCGGAAAGTCCAATAAGAAACGTCGCACAATTTCATCTACCATGGAAGACTTGCCCGAACCGCCGGTGCCTGTAATTCCAAGTACCGGAGTTTTTGTTTTCGATGCGAGGTCGCGGATCTTATCGAGTTCAGCCTTGTGTTGATCCGGATAATTTTCTGCTGCAGAAATCAATCGCGCTATCGATCCATGGTCTTTCACGTTGAGATGACCGACTTCACCATTCAAACTGTATCCGGTAGGTGTATCGCTTTTTTGCACCAGATCATTGATCATTCCTTGCAATCCCATTGATCTGCCGTCGTCGGGATGATAAATGCGCGTGATGCCGTACTGCTGAAGTTCTGAAATTTCCGAAGGCAAAATTGTGCCACCACCGCCACCAAAAATTTGGATGTGACCGGCTCCTTTTTCCTTCAATAGATCATGCATATACTTGAAGTATTCTGTATGTCCGCCTTGATAGGACGTCATGGCAATGGCTTGAGCATCCTCCTGTATCGCACAATTGACCACCTCTTCAACGCTTCTGTCGTGCCCGAGATGGATCACCTCGCATCCTGTGCTTTGAATGATGCGACGCATGATGTTGATAGCAGCATCGTGTCCATCAAAAAGACTGGCGGCTGTGACAATGCGAATTTTATTCTTGGGTGTATATGGAGCTGTAACCTGCATGATATTCTTGTGTGACTAGTGTTGGCGAAGTTAAGAGCAATTTCAGCCGGCGCAAAAGTCAATATGGCACCACAGCATCTTATACCAATGTGATTTATAAAACAGGCCAA
>JAYTMF010000179.1:0-3338 GCA_043728755.1 Flavobacteriales bacterium | reverse complement strand
GCAGGGTTGAGTTTCCGCAAGACACTTACTATAGGAATTGGTTACAATTGGATCGGAACGGAATTGAAGGAATCCATTCTCATTGACAATAGAATTTATGTCGGTGATATCAAGCTGAGGTATATCGCGCCGTTTCTTGAATATTCCTTTTATAAGAAAGGACTATGGGAAGCAACTGTGCCTGTCCAGTTTGGATTCGGCAGAAGTTATATCCAATACCAATCGCGAACGGATAAGGAACAAATCCGCAGCGGAAGGGTTGTCCTCTATGAGCCGAGCATGACCGTTGAGTACAAGTTCTTCAACGTTGTGGGCGTCGGTGGTGGGCTTGGTTACCGCATTATGCTGAAGAACAATAAAGAAATCAACCAACAATTTACTTCTCCCGTTTATGTTCTTCGCATTCGCCTGATATTTGACGAAATCTATCGACGTGCAAAGATTTATCGTGCGCAAAAAATGAAAGAGTGAAGGGGAGTGTGTTAATGTTTTAAGCATTCAGAAATGATGATCACGCAATGAATACGGACGAATTCAACATACGAGAAGAAGCGGAGAAATCCACGGATAGGGATATCGAAAAAGTATTGCGCCCCAAAACTTTTGATGATTTTACCGGGCAACGACAAGTGCTTGAGAATCTTGAAATTTTTGTTCAGGCCGCGAAACTGAGAGGGGAAGCACTCGATCATGTTTTGCTGCACGGTCCACCGGGACTGGGCAAAACAACACTTGGTCACATTATCTCCAATGAGATGGGCGTGAGTATCAAAACGACTTCGGGTCCTGTTCTCGACAAGCCGGCAGACCTCGCCGGACTCCTTACTAATCTGGAAGCGAACGACATTCTTTTCATCGATGAAATACATCGACTCTCGCCTGTTGTAGAAGAATATCTCTATTCGGCAATGGAAGATTATTGCATCGATCTGATGATAGATACCGGCCCAAATGCGCGTTCTGTTCAAATCAAATTGAATCCATTCACGCTTATCGGCGCTACAACACGAAGCGGATTACTCACTTCACCTCTTCGTGCACGTTTCGGTATCAACGCACGACTCTCCTATTACGACGCGAAGACGTTGACCGATATTGTTCAACGAAGTTCTGAAATTCTCAATATTGCCACCCAGGAAGATGCGGCGTTTGAAATTGCGCGCAGAAGTCGTGGTACGCCACGTATTGCGAACGCCCTGCTGCGACGCGTTCGCGACTTCGCGCAAATAAAAGGAGATGGCACGATCAATCTCGATATTACACAGTTTTCGCTCAATGCGTTGAATGTGGACACTCACGGATTGGATGAGATGGACAATAAAATCCTGACAACGATCATCGATAAATTCAATGGCGGTCCCGTTGGATTGACAACGGTTGCCACGGCAGTAGGAGAAGATTCTGGAACGATAGAAGAAGTGTATGAACCCTTCTTGATTCAAGAAGGGTTCATCATGCGCACACCGCGCGGCCGGCAGGTTACCGAACTTGCATATAAGCATCTTGGAAAATTGAAATCCAATAAACCCAACGAACTTTTTTAGTTCGCATATAGCGCTTGAAATATTTCGACCTTGATCACCACGAATAGTTCATACAACGATCTGATCCGATCGAAATCCATTGAACTCGGTTTTTCTTTTTGTGGATTTTCAAAAGCAGAATTTCTTGAAGAAGAAGCCCCGCGACTTGAGAGCTGGCTGAATAAAAATAGGCATGGTGAAATGGCATATATGGCGAATCATTTCGACATGCGACTGGATCCGCGATTGCTCGTTCCCGGTGCGAAATCTGTTGTGTCATTGCTCTTCAACTACTTTCCCGGAAAAGAGGAAGTGGAGAAACATCAAAATCAGGATGCAAAAATTTCCAAGTATGCATGGGGTGAAGATTATCATTTTGTGGTGAAGGACAAACTCAAACTTTTACTCGAATACATTCAACATGAAATCGGAGAAGTGCATGGTCGCGCTTTTGTGGACTCTGCGCCCGTCCTGGATAAAGCATGGGCCAAAAAGAGCGGTTTGGGATGGATAGGCAAGCACACGAATCTGCTCAACAAACAGCAAGGATCTTTTTTTTTCATTGCGGAGTTGATCATTGATCTTGAACTTAAAGCGGATGGCCCGGTGAAAGATCATTGCGGCACTTGCACCGCTTGTATCGACGCTTGTCCAACAGAGGCCATCATCGAACCTTATGTGGTGGATGGAAGCAAATGCATTTCTTATTTCACCATTGAACTGAAAAAGGAGATGCCGACCGATTATCGTTCTAAACTCGACGATTGGATCTTCGGTTGCGATGTTTGTCAGGATGTCTGTCCATGGAATCGATTCTCACAAAAGCACAATGAGCGACGATTTGTTCCAAGGGAAAATCTGCTCGCAAAGGATAGAAAATCTTGGGTGGAAATGACCGAAGATGTCTTTGCGGGTCTTGCAAAGAATTCGCCATTAAAAAGAACAGGACTTGAAGGCATGAAGAGAAATGCACTCGCACAGTTCGGCAATAACACTAGCGTGTAGTTCCGGATTTTTCAACACACCTCGGATTCTCGGGCTTGAGCATCTCGAAATTCCCCGCCGCCAACTCTTGAGACATTGTACCTTTGGCCGCTCAAAGGAATAATTATGACACAAATAAAATCGGCGAAAAGTGCCTTGCTGAATATCTCATCCATCACGATTTTTTTCGAGGATGAATTGAACAAAATATCGGAGCTCGATAAGCAGCAACTTGCCTATTTCAAAAAGGAATTGGAGAATGAAAAGGAAATACTGTTGCTGCAAGAACTGAATATTTTTCACTATTACGTGCCGGTAAAAAAGGAAAATGCAAACCCTGAACTCATTGAAAAACTGCGCATGAAAGGTGCAACGTTGCTCACTTCGTTCAATGCAAACAAATCTCAGGAAGTGTGCATTGTCAATGAAACTACTGAGTCAGAGTTTTCATTGGCTTTGACAGAAGGAATGGCACTTGCCAATTATCAGTTTCTGAAATACTTCAAGGATAAAAAGAAGAAGCAACATTCACTGCAAACGATTCACATCTATGATAAAGGCGTTTCAGTGAAGGATGCGGAAGAGCTTCAAAATATCGTTGATGCGACATGTTTTGCCAGAACGCTTATCAATGAACCATTGTCGTTCCTAACCGCTGTTCAATTTGGAAAGGAGATGACCAAAGCCGGAAAGGAACATGGTTTTGGCGTGAAAGTGCTCGGCATGAAGGAAATTGAGGCGAAGAAGATGGGTGGATTGCTTGCTGTGAATGCAGGAAGTATTGATCCACCAACATTCACTGTCATGGAATACAAACCGGATAAGGTGAAG
>JAYTMF010000178.1:0-4293 GCA_043728755.1 Flavobacteriales bacterium | reverse complement strand
ACGGGTGTAGCAGGGGAGTGGTCGGTAACGATGAAGTCGATGATGCCATCTTTCAATGCTCCCCAGAGTTTTTCATTGTTTTCTCTTTCACGTATCGGTGGCGCACACTTATATAAGGTATTGCCATTGGGAATTTCTTCTGCAGAAAAATAGAGGTATTGCGGACATGTTTCCACCGATAGTGGCAATCCCCTCTCTCGTGCTTTCATGATTTTCTCAATGGAATTGGATGAAGAGAGATGCACAATATGCACCTGCGCTCCAGTGGACTCACACAGGTCTATTAACATATCGATCGCTTTGTCTTCCCATTCTTTCGGACGCGATGCGAGGTAAGCGAGATAGTTGGTAGGATTCTTTTCAAAAGCTTCTATGTCATCGTGATAAGTGTCGAGCTCTGCATGTGCCAACAATGTGATCCCATGTCGTTGCATGATGCGAAGTCCTTCTCTCAATTCTGCCTCATTCACATTCGGAAAATCGTCGATGCCGGAATGAGTCATGAAAGCCTTCACGCCAAGGATACCAGCTTCGCAAAGCGCATCGAGCTTGTCGAGATTGTCGGGAACAATTCCTCCGTAGAATCCACAATTGCAAAACAACTTGCTTTTCGCTGCTTCTAACTTAATGTTCAACGCTTCAACGGAAGTCGTGACAGGTGAGGCATTTAGAGGCATATCAACTAGTGAAGTGATACCACCGGCGATTGCAGCTTTGGTGATGGTTTCAAATCCTTCCCACTCAGTTCTTCCGGGTTCATTGATGTGAACATGCGAATCGATCAGTCCGGGCATGACCACTAAGTCGCCTAAATCTTCGACGGGACATGGCGCATTCAACAACTTACCGCGCTCGAGTTTTGAAATAATACCGTTCGTGATTAGTATTGTGCCATTGATAAACCCTGATTCTGTGAGTATTCTAGAACTATAGATTCCGAAATCCGGACTTTGTGGAGTCATGTTTTAAACTTATTGTACAAAAGTATTGCTTTTTGATAGTTGCTGAGGACGGGGCGTATAGCTGAGTTCACAAACTATCGGAGATCGATCTTCGAATGGATAAAGATGCCGAAAACTGTGTTACTCTTCGTATTTGTTTTTTTGACCAACGCGGTTTTCGCGGCGGAAAAGTTCTCCACGCACTTCAGTTTTCCAAACGGAATGTACCTCCTTGTCTTCGCTATTTTGGTGTATATCACATACGTTGTTTTGCGCGGCGCAATGGGCAGTTTGAAAACTTCGATCGAAAGCGCCGACGAAAAAACAGAGCGCGGATTGAAGGCAAAATGGAATGAAGTTTTTGAATCGAGAAATGTGATCGTATACATCTCAGTGATGTTTCTCATCATGTTCGGATTGTATTACTTCGTGGTCGGCACCACCATGGAATCGCATGTGGTAGAGTGGTTAAATCTGATAGTGCGCTGGGCGCACGTCGTCTTCGGTATCGCATGGATCGGCGCTTCTTTCTATTTCAATTTTTTGGAGAACAGTTTGAATCGCACGGAAAATTTGCGCGATGAACTCGCCGGAAATCTATGGGCCGTGCACGGTGGCGGATTTTACTATCTCGAGAAGTATAAGATTGCGCCGAAGGAAATTCCAAAGCATCTCCACTGGTTCAAATACGAAGCATACTTCACCTGGCTCTCGGGTTTTGTGTTGTTAATCATCGTCTATTATCTCAACGCTAAGGTCTACCTTATCGATCCGCAAGTGATGGATCTCGCACCGAAAACGGCCGTAGCCATTGGCATCGGTTCTCTCATCGTTGGATGGTTCGTTTATGATCTGCTGTGCAAGTCACGACTGTCGAAGAATCCCGCTGTCTTCGGACTCATTCTTTTTCTCTTCATTGCGGGTGCTTCGTATTTGTTGCTGCAAGTCTTCAGTGCGCGTGCCGCTTATATCCATGTGGGTGCGTTGATCGGAACGATGATGGTCGGCAATGTTTTTCGTGTGATCATTCCATCACAAAAGGCGATGGTGAAAGCGGCCATCGAAGGCACGCCAGTGAATCCGCAACTTGGAAAAAACGCATTGCTGCGTTCGCGCCACAACAATTACCTCACGTTGCCTGTCATCTTCATCATGATCAGCAATCACTATCCAAGCACATACGGCAGCGCATTCAACTGGATCGTCTTGATGGGACTCACCATCACCAGCGTACTCGTGAAGCACTACCTCAACAAAATAGAGCAGGGGCAGAAGGCAGTTTGGATCATGCCCATCGCCGTCATTGGAATGATATCCATGGCACTCATTACTGTGCCGCGCACCAAAGAAGTCTGCGTGGAAGGAACAACCACCTCCTTCCTCGATGTGCAACCTATCATTCAAAAGCGATGCGTGCAATGTCACTCAGCGTCACCCACCGATGAAGTGTTCACTGTAGCTCCCAACAACATCATGTTGGACACTCCCGAACAATGCGCTACACACGCCGACCGCATCCTCCAACGCGCCGTCATCAGCAAGACCATGCCTCAAGTCAACAAGACAGGCATGTCGCAGGAAGAGCGGGACGCCCTTCAATGTTGGATTGAGGGTGGGGCCGTGATTCGGTGAGATTTGTTGATTTATGGATTTATTGAATGAGAGAATTGTTGATTTGCACTTCGGTGCTCTGATTAGAATATAGGGCACTTCCAATATCCTATTTCACGAATCGACCAAATATGATTTTTACAATTTTTTCGAAAAGTTGTGCGATGTTCATTTCGCCGAATACTTCGTCAAATTTCAGATCCATTACTAAGACTATGCAACTGAGATTTTCTTCGTCTTCGACAAAAAGACCTATCGCGATTCGTGAAAGAGGATATTGGAAGTGCCCTATACAAACGCTATGAGCGGAAGATGTCGCTTGTAGTCAAGTATGAAATCCTTTTAATGTTTCAAATGTTATACCCATGTGATTTATAAAACAGGCCAATGTTAGAGAAATCATACAGTGGTAAATGCCGATGGATACAAGATTTTCGTTCAATCTGGCGAAGCAAAGATTGGACTATTACACTTGTCCAATCGGTATAACACCGAGCTTCAATGGCTACTCGGTGGACTTAATCCCAACTTGCAAGATGACATCCATTAGCGGAATCCTCGTAAATGATCACTTGATTTTCAAAAGATCATCACAATCAAAGAGTATAATTCCGAATGGACAAGTGTAATAGTCCAAAATTTTTCCTACTTCCCGCACCGGTTGTGTGCAACAAAGGCTTCATTGCTTGCCCTGCGGGCGGCAACGAAACCTTGTCTGTTAGCGGTTGGTTTTCTTTTCAGTCTGGTTATAACATTAGAACTATTAAAATCCATGCTCCCCAACCTAACGCTTCCATTCCTATTAGTTGTCCTTTTGCTTTTTTCTTGTAACAACTCAGATATTCTGGGTCGCTGAATTGTTCTTTGTTCTTTGACATCATATAGGTTTGTTTGCCTTTTTCAGGTGTCGGATTCGCTAAAGCTGTTCCAATCATTGCAAATGGTCCAAACAGCATTCCTAAAACGAAATGTCCGCCCATTTTTTTGTGATAAATTTCAGCATCAAATCTACCGTTTAAGCATTTGTTAGGTTCTCCGTCAGCCATTTTCATATATTCTGTGTAAACTTTGTCTTCGGTATTTTCAAATTGAAGTGAAAATATCTCCGATGCTGGAACAATATATTTGTTTCCATCAGTTTTGAAAACAACAACACAGTCTTTAATTTTGGTTACTTTTCCTTCAAAGACCATTTCGTTGTTTAGTGTTAAGATGTCACCAGCAAAAGAGGTAATGGCGAACAAAGTCGCAGTTATTGTCAATGTTATTTTCTTCATTTCTTTAAATTAAATTTTCCTAAAAGTAAGGCTTTTCGAGTACGCCCCGTTTTTCCTAAAGGTTTCTGATCTCCATTATTTAAAGTAAGGTTTAATTTTATCTCGTCTTAATGTCAAGACGGGTCAAAAGATGGTGGCTCTCATGTCTGTGTCATTCTGTTGTGTCGTTTCTTAAACTTGCCCATAACGTCAGCCCGTGAAAACACTCCTCAGCCTCTCTATTCATTTATTACGCAATAAATATATGAATCAAAGTGATCTCGATCGTCTGCTGTTAGCACAATTGCTTTATGGATTTCATACAACCACAGAATCGATCACAAGTGTCTTTTGGGAGTCTGGTGGATTCAATTTTAGATGACAAATCCTGTGCGGCTGATTGACGCCTTTGTTGCATCTTGATTTGAAGAAACTCGGCTTCATTTTATCAGACTTGAAAAAAGAAGGCCGTCCGGCCTATGAAT
>JAYTMF010000177.1:0-6771 GCA_043728755.1 Flavobacteriales bacterium | reverse complement strand
CGCCACTGCCCGTTACAAGCGTAACGGCAAAGTCAGTGTCAATGCCAACTGCCGCTGCTGCGTTCAGTGCATCACGCGTTTCAATACTCACGCTGAATGAAGTGTTTGTACTCGGATTAATTCCGCTATTGATGCCCGTTACAACTACTTGAGTTGCGGCATTTGGATTCACCGTGAAAGCAGTTGTGTTGATTGCAACCAATCCTGCACCGGTAACTTTTGTCCAGTTGGCCTGATTGTTTACAAGCGCTCTGTATGCGAGGATACTACCGAGTGCCGTACGTGTCCCTGTGTATTGACCGCCCACTGCATTTCCGGTAAGGGCAATGTTTCCATTGACTACATTCAATTCTGTTGGCAAATACGAATCGTTTGAATTCGCAACACCGCTTGTCAGCCATGTTGTATTCAGACTGCTGCCATGCGCATTTAATCCGAAAAGAATATTGCCTGTGTACGTTGTTGAGGCCGCGGCGGCAGCATAGTCCGGTGTAGCACCGGTAGTTGCATTTCCCTGATAAGCAAATACCTGATCTCCGGAACCCGACAAGCCACTCAGGCCTGCACCTGATCCTGCAGTCACGATGCCTAAAGTAGTAGTTAGACTTTCGATTTTGATCACCGTTCCGGCCGCAATTGGTAGGCCGGTATTGTTTTTCCAGATGACAAAATTTTCTGTTCCACGCGCGTTCAAAGCAGTATTTGCCGAATTTGGTGCTGTGCCGTTGAAACCACCATCGGTGAATTTAATAACCACATTGGCAGGAATGCTCACCCAATTGACAAAAGCAAAGTTGTCAGGCGTATTCGAATTGTATCCAAGAATACTGATATCACCAACACTCAAAAATATCTGAGAAGTAGCAAAAGATTGCTGCACCGTACGTGTGGTTCCGGTGCTGTTTGTTGCATAAGCTTTCCAATAAATGGTTGTATTTGAAGGCAAGCCTGTAACAGATTCCGTGAAAGCTCCTGTTCCAAAAGTTCCCAATTCTGAAATAGTAGTTCCAGAGCCATTTATAAAGCCATTCGTAGTGCTCCATTCGATTCCACGATCAGTGACATTGCTGCAATTAAGGGAAGTAATATCTGCGCCAAGATCTGCAGTAGTAGAAGTTACGGAAGCAAAAGTTGGCGTATTCAGTGTTGGAGCTGCAGCAGCAATACCACTGCCTGAAACGGCTAGCGTAGTAGTTGATGCGCCTCCGCCACCGATATTGATAAGACCGTTGTATGTTGCTACACCGGTAGGATCGAACTGCACATAAATGAGCTGTGAATAAGCGCCACCTGCTTGCCCCAATGAAAGACTGGATAAAAAGGGTCCGCCCATATTGGTGGAGAACGTATATTGGGTAATCGCTGAGCCAACAGTTACGTTGGCAGCTGTAAGGTTAGCTCCTGTGATCGTAAAAGAATTTGGACCGTAGCTACCTGGCACACACTGCGCACCAAATGCTGTCAATGCATCAGTAGACAAACTTGGACCTGCTGCCGTGGCTTGGCTGTTTGGATTGCCTGTTGCGGTAGTTACTTGATAAGTTCTTTCCGCATCACAATATTCATATACATGATAGTGGTATGTTGTACTTGCTGATAGATTAGAAATCGTAATTGGACCTGAACCTGCTCCGTTGTAAACCACTTGCTCACCGGCATTTTGCCAAGCAAGGTTTGCAGATGGATTAGAACCATTTGCTGGTGCAGTAAATGAATTAGATGTATTCATTTTCACCACACGACCGGCACCACTTCCACTGGTCCAACTGATGTCCATATCCGCTTGATTGATTGACGGAAAAGTGATGTTGGTTGCTTGTGTAACAGGAGCTGGACAGATTGGGAGCGCATTGGAGTACTCGATGTCGTCGAGATACATGAATGCATTGTTATTGGCGCCGGTGCTCGACTCACCAAAAAAACCAATACCTGAAATAGCCAGTCCGGAAGCAAGCGTGCCTGCTTTTGCCCAACCTAAAGCAGGAGAAATTTTTGATCCACCCACCCAAAGGTCCCATTGTTGTGAATTCAAAGTGTATGAAGTTCCCGCTCTATTATAGCTAACAGCCGCTGCACCGTTATTGCAATATACTTCTACATCCTGATTCGTATCTTTCAAAAACGTTCCGGCAGTGATAGTGACATTGCTTCCATTTATTCTGCGATTGATGACAGAGACAGCGCCAGCAGAGTAAATAATGCTAAAATTAGCAACGGAATTGTTATAGTGACTTGTGTATCCATTGTTATCAGTCACCAGTGTGTTCACACCAATAGCAACAGCTAACGAACCAATTCCTGCCGTTGCGGTTGTGCGCAATTTGAACTTCGCATATGCGACGGTCGTTGGGCTTGTCCAGTCATAAATACCAAACTTATTGGTTGAAGCACTAGTAGAAGCATTAATCTGCAATTCTCCTAGGGTTCCCAAAGTAGTTCCGGGATTTGCCACAACGAATCCAGTACCTGGAGTTGCACCTGTACGTATGCGATAGGTGCCACCGCCAGCCGGCGTTGCCGTGAGCCCATTCAGAAAAACAATGTTGCCGGTGCTTGCTGATGCATTGGAGCCTGTAGTGGTTCCAAAATTATATGTCCAAGGCTGGGCATATCCTTCAGAAATAAATAATAAAAACAGTGAGAGAAAGAGAGCAGAATAAATGTGCTTCATGTTAAGGTAATTTAAGGTAATCAATTTGGCTGCGAAATAACGTCAACTTTTCAGGACGAATGTGAACTTTGTGTTAGAGGATTGTATTTTTTCCAACACGAAGCAATATAGGTCCGAAAGAGAAGACGTTCATTTCGATTTTAGCGGCCAAAAAAATGAAAGTAAGATTACTTTTTTTCTCTAGACCAATGAAATCAGGTCTAAAATTATGGAATAATTACTTTCGCGCAGCAGATAAATAATGTATGGAGTACAATTTCCCCGAGATAGAAAAAAAGTGGCAGCGGATTTGGCGCGAAAAAAAAACCTATCGTGTCACTGAGGATTTCTCAAAACCTAAATATTACGCACTGGATATGTTCCCTTATCCCAGTGGTGCCGGCCTTCACGTGGGTCATCCCCTCGGTTATATCGCCAGCGACATCATCGCCCGCTATCGCCGTCATTCGGGTTTCAATGTTCTTCATCCGATGGGTTATGATTCTTTCGGATTACCTGCGGAGCAATACGCCATTCAAACAGGGCAGCATCCGGAGATCACCACCGAAACGAATATTGCACGCTACCGTGAACAACTCGATAAAATAGGTTTTGCCTACGACTGGGATCGCGAGGTGCGCACCAGCGATCCGGATTATTACAGATGGACGCAATGGATCTTCGCACTCATATATAATTCGTGGTTCAACAATGACACGAACAAAGCGGAACCCATTTCTGCTCTCGTTGAAAAATTTGTGTCGAACGGATCATACAATGTGAACGCTGCCATCGACAACGACTGGTACAAGTCACTGGATCTTTCGAAGTTTCATTTCGGTCAACATTTCGAAGGTGAATTCACTGCTACAGATTGGAAAAGTCTGAATGAAGAACAGCAGCAAATACTCATCATGCACTTCCGCATGGCGTATCTCGCCGACAGCGTTGTGAACTGGTGCGCTGCTCTTGGAACCGTTCTCGCCAACGATGAAGTGAAGGACGGAAAGAGCGAGCGCGGTGGACATCCTGTAGAACAAAAACTAATGCGCCAGTGGAGTATGCGCATCACTGCCTATGCGCAACGATTGCTCGACGGACTCGACGCCATCGACTGGCCGGAAAACATCAAAGAAGTTCAGCGCAACTGGATCGGAAGAAGTGAAGGCGCCTCCGTTCGTTTCAAACTGGAAGGTCACAATGCGGAGATAGAAGTATTCACCACACGACCCGATACCATCTTCGGTGTGTCGTTCATGACACTCGCTCCAGAGCATGAGCTGGTAGCACAAATCACCACCGATGAATACCGCGATGCCATAGAAAAATACATCGCCACAGCGAAACTGAAAACAGAACGTGACAGACAATCCGATGTAAAAAATATCACAGGACAATTCACCGGCGCTTATGCTTTACATCCATTTTCCGGAGAAAAAATTCCGGTGTGGATTGGAGATTATGTGCTTGCAGGTTATGGCACCGGCGCTGTAATGGCTGTTCCGTGCGGCGATCAGCGCGATTATGATTTCGCGAAAAAATTCAATCTTCCCATTCCGAATATTTTAAAGGATGTCGACATCAGCGAAAAAGCAGAGCCTTCGAAAGTGGTTGTCCTCGCAAATTCGCAAATGCTCGACGGACTATCATATAATGAAGCAACGAAAAAAATCATCGCAGAAATTGAATCTCTCGGCATTGGTTATGGAAAAATAAACTACCGTATGCGCGATGCTGTCTTCAGTCGCCAGCGCTACTGGGGCGAACCTTTTCCGGTTTATTACAAGAATGAGATTCCATACTTATGTGCCGATGATGACTTGCCCATTGAGCTTCCGGATGTAGATAAATATTTGCCCACAGAGAGTGGGGAGCCGCCGTTGGCACGTGCGGAAAATTGGTTCTATGAACCAAAACAAAATCAAAGCGACGCATCAGGTTCGAATGCAGAATCCATTCAGAGATGGCATCAGTGGCAACTCGACAACAAGGAAACCTGGCAGAAGATAAAGGAGCGCGGCAAGGAAATGCGCAAGCATCACACCGATGTTGGACAAAAACTCTGGCAACATTTGCGTTCGAAAAAAACAGGTTTTACCTTCAACAAGCAACATGCATTCGGGCGATTCATAGTGGACTATGTCTGCTTTGAAAAAAAGTTGATCGTAGAAATTGACGGTGAATTTCACGACAGTGAAAAACAGAAATTGAGTGATGAAGTCAAGACGATTTATTTGACGCTGTTTGGATACAAAATCATTCGCTTCAATCACAATGCAGTCATGCAAGATGTAAGAGCTGTCGTAAAGGAAATCAAATCGGCTTTGGAAGAAACAACATCTGATTACAAATCTGATGCAAGTCCGAAAGCCGCTTCGAAAAAGGATATTGGAGAAGATCAACAACTTCGCATGGAGTACAACACCATGCCGGGCTGGGCAGGATCTTCATGGTACTTCCTTCGTTATATGGATCCGAAGAATGAAACGGTATTTGCATCCCGCGAGAAGATCGACTATTGGAATCAAGTTGACTTATACATGGGTGGAGCCGAGCACGCAACCGGTCATCTTTTGTACTCGCGCTTCTGGACAAAAATTCTTTTCGATCACGGTTACATCGGCTTCGATGAGCCTTTTAAAAAGATGATCAATCAAGGGATGATTTTGGGGAGGAGTAGTTTTGCATATCAAGTACGTTTTTGGGATAAAGAGGGAAATGGATTACCAAAGGGTAGTGTAAAAGATGTATTCATCACGAAGGAAATCTATGATGAGTTTCAGGAAAAACCCGAAAAAATTATTGATGAATATCTGCTAGAATTTTTCAATTCAAGGGAAATTGATGAATTGAAAACAGGTGAACCTAGGCTTTATAGAAATAATGTAGACATATCTTTTGTCGACAACGACTCCTTGAATGTTGTCGAATTTGAACGTCAATATTTTCAAAGAATTGGCTGGACTGACGAAGAATTTAAAGAACGACCAGTAGGGGATAGAAGAAATCTTTGCATATTTATTCCAAACAAGCAAGGACAATACATCTGCGGTTTTGAAATCGAAAAAATGTCCAAATCGAAATACAACGTTCAAACTCCCGATGAACTTGTAGAAAAATTCGGCGCCGACACTCTTCGCATGTACGAGATGTTTCTCGGTCCGGTAGAACAAAGCAAACCATGGGATACAAAGGGCATCAATGGCGTGCACAATTTCTTGCGCAAATTCTGGCGACTGTCGCACGAGCGCGAAAACATTTTCAATGTCAGCGATGAAGCTCCTACAAAAGCAGAATTGAAAACGCTGCACACCGCCATCAAAAAAGTAACCGAAGATCTCAATCGCTACAGTTGGAACACTGTCGTGAGCGCGTTGATGATTTGCGTAAATGAACTCACCGAACAGAAATGCAACAAGCGATCAGTGATCGAATCCTTGTGCATACTTCTTTCACCTTACGCGCCACACATGGCAGAAGAGATGTGGGAATTGCTCGGACACAACACATCAATCACCGATGCAACATGGCCGGTATTCAATGAAGACTTTTTAAAGGAGGACGCATTCGATTATCCCATTTCATTCAATGGGAAAACGCGCTTCAATATTATACTCGGCGTAGAACTTTCAATGGAGGAAGTAACAAATGCGGTGCTTGCTCATGAGCAAACCGCCAAATACCTCGAAGGAAAAGAACCGAAAAAAATCATCGTTGTTCTGAAGCGGATTGTGAATGTGGTGGTATAAATCTGGACGGAATCTTCATTCGTCCTTGAATGAGATCAAAATGTGAAACTCAACAAGATGTGGCTTTATCGATCAATACCCTAAAACCTTGCGCGGCTTATACTACCAATATGATTTCTAAAACATGCCAATGTTTTAGAAATCATACAGGGGTAAATGCCGATGGATGCATGGGTTTAATTCAATCTATCGAAGCAAAGATTGGACTGTTATACTTGTCCGATCGGTATTAGCCAGTCGGGCATCCGCCAGATCAAAAGCCCGTTTGATGATTTGTAGGGAGAAAGCATTGTCGAATTACACTAGCAAATAGAAGTTTACATTTACTCGCCAAATACTCGAAACATGCTGCATAGGATGCATATATTAGAT
>JAYTMF010000176.1:0-1531 GCA_043728755.1 Flavobacteriales bacterium | reverse complement strand
TCTCCCTTTTCAATCATCTCTTGCTCGAATTGAACACGCGGTTTCAATAAACCGACCGCCTTGATGAGGTAAGACAGATTCAATCGGTGGTCGTTATTGTCAAAATTGAAGGCATTGCGTACCATCGGTCCGATGTGTTCCGCAATTTCAATGTCAGGTTTTGATCGCAAATATTGTTCGTTGAACCAATGTGCTTTTTCCGGATCAAATTTCGCCCCGGCTTTGTGTATGTGTTCAAATGAAAAAGCAGCACATAATTCTTCCAGTGAAAATATTTCCTGCTCTGTTCCAGGATTCCATCCGAGAAATGCAAGCATGTTGACGAACGCCTCGGGATAGAATCCGCGCTCTCTATAACCACTAGATTTTTCTCCTGTCGCTGGATCATTCCAGTCGAGTGGAAATACTGGAAAGCCCAATCGATCGCCATCGCGCTTGCTCAATTTGCCATTGCCATCGGGCTTGAGTAACAAAGGCAAATGTGCATACTGTGGCATATCATTTTCCCATCCCAGGTATTTGTAAGTGAGGATGTGCGCCGGCGCGCTTGGAAGCCATTCTTCCCCACGAACTGCGTGAGTTATCTTCATTAAATAATCATCTACGATATGCGCGAAGTGATATGTCGGCATGCCATCGCTTTTCAACAATACTTTATCATCAACGAGATCAGATTGAAACTGCACATCACCACGAATGAGATCGTGGATGTGAATCTCTTCTCCTTGCGAAACTTTCAAACGAATGACATAAGGCACCTGATTGGCGAGGTGGTTTTTCACTTCTTCGGAAGTCAACGCCAGCGAATTTTTCAAACCCATACGCGCCGTGGCATCATATGAAAAATTAGATTTCGTGGCTTCCGCCTGCTTGCGCATCGCATCCATTTCTTCCTGCGTGTCGAATGCATAATACGCATGACCACTTTCAACGAGTTGATCTGCATATTGTCTATACATGGGTTTGCGTTCGCTCTGGCGATATGGCGCATAGGGTCCATCACCAAAACCAACTCCTTCATTCGGTGAAATACCACACCATTTCAGCGCTTCGATGATGTATTCCTCTGCACCGGGAACGAATCTTCCCTGATCGGTGTCTTCTATCCTCAGGATAAAATCACCACCGTGTTTTTTAGCGAAAAGGTAATTGTACAGCGCAGTGCGCACGCCTCCCATATGAAGCGGTCCGGTTGGACTCGGCGCAAAACGCACCCTGATTTTCTTGTTACTCGTCATAAAATAAACGCAATAGCCGTGGGCAAAAGTAATCAGCGGCAAGCCTGAATATTTTTCTGCATGAAGTGTTCGTTTGCTTTCCGCTGATCTCCAACAATAATGGATTGCGGATGGACGAGATTTACAACTTTTTTTGCCGTAGGTTCAATGTTGAATACCAAGGATAACGGTCAGAGCATCCGAAACTATTTTGGGTATTTTTCGTGTTGAGCGATAGCTCCATGAAATCTACAACTTTGCGGCTCCGCCTCAATTCAACAACATGAGACAATTTTTCTGGCTATGATCATGGT
>JAYTMF010000175.1:0-4249 GCA_043728755.1 Flavobacteriales bacterium | reverse complement strand
GCCGGTCCCGGCGGTTTCGTGGTATTTGATAATAACGGAGATGTGCAGGCTCACTTCAATACTTCTTCTTTTATTTTTAGTTCGCTGGACCATGATCGTTCGGGAAATCTTTGGCTGACGAATAGCAACGGCGCATATCGGCTACACGATTATACCAAAGATCCAAACAATGCAGATGTCTATTTCGAAGGACATTTCATCACCGCAATTATTCAGGATCGATCTGGAAATTATTGGTTCGGCGATAGAGATAACGGGGTCTATTTTGTTCCTTCAATTGATATGGAACTTTATCGCGCTGCTGAAGAAGGAAAGCAAAATAAAATCGTTTCAATAAAAAAGTATGGCGATAAAATTTACTACTCTGATGCATCAGGTGGGATTTTTTATCTGGATGAAGGTGTGCTCAGGTCTGCGGTGAAAATCACTGTTCCGACGGGTGTTTCTCTTGACTTCGTGCAAACGATGTCTGGTGATTACGTAGTGGGAAGCAATCCGTTTTTCTACAATGTCAAGTCGTCAAAAGGGAATTTGCTCGACAGTTTGAACGTTGTCAGAAGAAGTATTTCGCTTCGCAAAGGAACGTGTGTATTTGCACTCTCGGATGGACTTGCTTTTACTGACGTAATGAACATTTGGCGCCGCATTCCAAAAACAGTGTTCAAAGAAAGATGTAATGCGCTCGCGGAAGATGATAGCGGCGTGTTGTGGGTAGGTACCAATAACGGCTTGTTCGAATGGAGGGATAGTGTTGCGCTTTCTGTGGAAGCGGTGAACGCAATGAAGGCGCGTGTCGTTGACATCGATTTCTGGAATGGGTATCTTGTGTTGGCTACAAGAAATATTGGATTGCTTTTTTATAAGGACGGTGTAGTCATTCAGTTGAAAGAAGGCGATGGATTGCTTTCTGACATAATTGATTGTGTGGTGGTAACAAAGGACAATGAATTATGGATTGGCGAAGCGGGAGGATTGCAAAGGATAACAATTGAGGATGTCGTTGAGCGAAGATTTACTTTCTTCAAAGTGAATGATGAAAAGGGTTTGCCTTCGAATGAGATCAATGACCTCTTATATGATGATGGAAAATTATACGTGGCTACCAACAATGGTTTGATCGCTTTTCATCCGGAATCAAAAACACTTATCGCATCTCCTTCGTCGATCAAATTGGTTTCAATTTATTCCGGAAAGGAGAAGCTCAATTCTTCTTCTTCACTCGATTTGAATAACTCGCAGAACAATTTGCGTTTTGAATTTCTCGCGCTGAATTTTCGAACCGGTGATAAAACGACTTATCGGTATCGGTTGTTAGGCCTTCACAACGAATGGCAACAAACACAAAACAGAAGTGTTGATTATTGGTCGCTGATTCCTGCGCAATACACTTTCGAAGTATGCAGTATGAATGAGGATGGGCTATGGAGCGAAGCAGCGACAACATCAGTGAGCATTCATCCGCACTTCTCGCAAACGACTTGGTTCAGAGCAGTGATGCTTTTGTTGATTCTTGGTTTGGCCATCCTTTCATTTTCAGTTTTCTACCGAAATAAAAAGCGAAAATTCGAAAACAAATCGAAGATGCTTGAATTGAGGCAGCAAGCGCTGAACGCCAACATGAATCCACATTTCATCTTTAATGCACTGAACTCCATTCAACATTTCATTAACACCAATCAATCGACAGAAGCGAACGAATATCTCGCGGATTTTTCCAAATTGATTCGCATGAATCTTGAAACAAGTATGCACAGTATGGTATCGCTCGAAGATGAACTGGAGCGACTTGAATTGTATTTGAAACTGGAGAAGTTGCGTTTTGGTGAACGAATGGAACACACCATCACTATCGGTGCGAGCGACAGTATTTTCGAGTTGGAAATTCCTCCGATGCTGCTGCAACCTTATGTAGAAAATGCATTGCTACATGGAATTTTGCCGTCTTCAGAAAATGGATTGATCAATATCAGAATCAACAAAAGCACAAAATCGTATTGCGTGGAAATTGAAGATAATGGAATTGGCATCAATAAGAGCCTTACGGGAAAGGTGACACAACATGAATCGTTGGCGTTGAGAATGAATGAAGAGAGATTAGGGATTCTCACACAACAATACCACGGTGATTTTTCAGTGAAAATTTCAGATCGATCTGACCATCACTGCGGCCAACATGGCACATTAGTAACCATCGATTTGCCCGTGGATTGAACCAGAATTTCCCGAATTCTAATTATTTTGCTACGTTTACTCATTCCAAGCCATGTTTTGAATAAATGATTTGCACATTTGAGCAAAGTTTAGATTTTTCAATTTTATCAAAAAAATAATTTCATGATGAAAATTTTACAAAGCGTAATATTTGTTTGTGTCATCCTAATGGGATCATTGGTGTCGGCCCAACCAATATTGGAATATGCGTTTACCAACCAGTATGTTAGTACATATGATCCTCTGACCAATCCAACTGTTTTGTTTTCCGGCACTTTTGATGATCTATTGTCGGCGTCTATTGCGATTCCGGAATTCTCCATTGGGAATCAACCCTACACCAGCATGAAAGTCAGCAGCAATGGCTTCATTGCTTTTGGTACGTATACGTCTTCTGCAACGTGGACTCCTCTTAGCACAGCCACAACTGCTTCGATTATT
This sequence comes from Flavobacteriales bacterium, assembly GCA_043728755.1. Lineage (GTDB taxonomy): Bacteria > Bacteroidota > Bacteroidia > Flavobacteriales_D > Sanyastnellaceae > JAIBBG01. The sequence continues at coordinate 1,597 of JAYTMF010000175.1, read as the reverse complement.
GCTCCAATGGGTAGCGATTTGGCGAGTTTAGCTGGAGTTGCTAGTCAAGTGGCTTATCAGGTTGATGGTAACACCGTGACAGTTGAATGGAAAAATGTCCGTCGCTTTTCATCCGCTCAGGAATCATTTTCGTTTCAGGTCGTCTTGGACATCGAGGCTGGGACAGTATATTTTAAGTATGGAGGCGGCATTATCGCACCATCGGTGACTACACTGCAAGTGGGTATGCGAGTTGGCGATGATTTCAACTCGCAAATCGTAAACCGCAGTGTTACCACAGACAATAATTGGCTGACATCCGCTGCCGGTACAACAAGCGCGAGCAGTTGCAGAATGGGTACTACTCCTCCTGCCACTTTTCCTGAGGAAGGACTTATTTATGTTTGGAATGGTGGCGTTACCGGGTGCATGGATATTTCTGCTTGCAACTACGATGCGAATGCTGAGTTCGATAATGGAAGCTGTGAATATTGCTCATGCAATTCCGAATGCGGTTGCACAGATCCAAATGCGTGCAATTACGATGAATTGGCAACGGTGGATGATGGCAGTTGTTACACCGCAATAACCATTAGTGTTGGTCCGGATATAACAATTTGCCTGGGGGAGTCAATGTTGATTCCCGGAGCCTCAAGTGTTGCCGGACTTAGTTTTTCATGGACTCCTACGGCAGGCCTTTCGAATCCTAATATTTTGAATCCTATTGTTACTCCAGGTGCTTCAACGGCCTATACGCTTACGGCGGTTGGTGGAAATGGTTGTACAGCATCGAATGATCTGATGGTAAATGTGACCAACTGTATTTTTGGCTGCATGCTGCCCAACGCTTGTAACTACAATCCGGAGGCCACTAACGATGATGATTCATGCGACTTTTCCTGTGTTGGTTGCACAGACAGTGATGCTCTCAATTACAATGAGTCTGCAACAATTGATAATGGTTCATGCTACTATGCCGGCGAAGGAAATACCTGTAGCAACCCTATTCCTTTGTCATGTTCAGATGGCTCAACCTCAGGTATGACTGTTGGGGTTGCCAACGACAACGCCACTTCTGGCGCAACAGCTTGTGGCGGACCTTCAACAGGTGGTCAGCGATGGTTCGTTTATCAGGCAGCATTCAATAGTCAGGTTACAGTGAGTACAATCGGTGCTTTGACCAATTTCGATACTTATTTGAAGGTCTTCACAGGGTCGTGCGGCAATCTGACCTGTGTTGTTCAGAATGATGATGTTCCTGGAACCAATTTTCAGTCGCAATGTGTTTTCACTGCGGTTGCAGGAACTGCCTATCTCATTCGCGCAGGTGGCTTCGTGACAATGCAAGGCACTTTCGGATTGACTATCGATTGCGGTGGTGGATGTTTGGATGAGGCAGCGTGCAATTACAATCCAGGCGCTCCTTTCGATGATGGTTCATGCACTTTTGGCGCGGCATGCTATGGCTGTACCGATCCAACAGCCAATAACTACGCTCCTTCTGCCGTCTACAACGAGGGTTGTCAATACACTCCAACAATTCGTGTTTTCCATGATCTTAATGGCGATGGAATAAGACAATTCAATGAACCGGGACTTGCGAATTGGGCTATTTATG
>JAYTMF010000174.1:0-2070 GCA_043728755.1 Flavobacteriales bacterium | reverse complement strand
CGAGGCTTTTCAAAGCAAATTCGAGACTCGAAGGATTGGCATTGTATGCATCCATTATCAACAGATTTCGCTTTGTCTGTATCAATTGTGAGCGATTGTTGTCGGGAGAATAATCGCAAATGGCCTGATGAATGTCTGATGCCGGCACGCCGAAATATTTCCCCACTGCAATAGCTGAAGTTATGTTGTAAAGGTTGTATGCTCCTGCCAATTGCGTAATGAATTGTCCACTGAAATCCGCATCCTCATAGCTATACTTCACAACAGGACTTTCAGAGATCAAACTCAGTTTCATTCCTACGCTTTGAAAACCATAAAGGATAATGTTCATGCCTTCTGAAGCCGCTTTCAATTTTTCTAACTCTACGTTGACAAACGATCTCCCTCCTGTCGCATTGATGTAGTCATAAAGTTCTTTCTTCCCCTTCACAACACCTTCCTCGCCGCCAAACCCTTCAAGATGTGCTTTGCCCATGTTAGTGATCATTCCGAAATCAGGTGCAGCATATTGACAATAACTTCTGATCTCTCCTTGGTGATTGGCGCCCATTTCGATGATGGCAAATTCACAATCGGATGGAATAGATAGAATCGTGAGTGGTACACCGATGTGGTTATTCAAATTCCCTACTGTAGCTGTGACTCGAAATTTTCTGAGCAACACATCACGAAGCAATTCTTTGGTCGTGGTTTTCCCATTGCTTCCTGTGATTGCCAGAAAAGGAATCTTCAATGTCTGTCTGTAGCGGGCTGAAAGAGCTTGCAATGAAGTAAGAACGTCATCAACCCTTACCACGCGTTCGTCTTGCGTATTCAATTCTTCATCAACAACAACCATAGATGCACCAAGTTCCAGTGCTTTTAATGCAAACGTGTTTCCATTGAAGTTATCACCTTTCAACGCAAAGAAGATAGTGTCCTTGCTGATTTTGCGCGTATCGGTTGATACCGATCTAACCTTCATAAACTGATCAAAAATGCGGCTTTCCATGCAACAAAAGTAAAAGCCCCGAATGTTTCCATCCAGGGCTTCACAATGTTCTTTGAACAATCTTTTATTCTTTACCGCCAATACCGGTTGGGCTACCCAATCTGTCCATCGCACAACGGAATCCTAGAGTCGCCTTTGAACGACGTTCATCGAGGAACCTACGTGTTCCAGGAATCGTGAAGTAAGCGCGGTCTCTCCAGTTACCACCTTTGTAAACCCTCGCTCTATCGTTGATGAGTGTAGTGACTCCCCACTCATACATTCTGTTCCGGTCATCTTCCTTGTCGGCATCACTGTAGTAAATACTACTATTGAAATCACCGTCTTTGTAGTCAATATAGTCTGCCTTGCGATAATTTCTACGGTCGATGTTTTCTTCAACGCTCACATTACGTGTGCGAACTTCACCCGGCGAGCTTTGAATGTAATCCGTTACACCATCGCGAAGATCTGGAGCAATCGGATCTTCTGAATCCGTGATCAGATCCATCAATTCCTGCATCATATCCTGGGCTTCATCATCTTTTCTCTCTTTCAATTTCTCCGATGCTGCCACCACTTTCTGATCGCACTGATCGAGCAAGGTCAACGCAGTAGCTGTCAATGAAGGACCTGCCTGCTCCTTATATTTATTGAGGAAATACGTTACACCCTCAATGTCATAAATATTCTTGTCGTACTTATCTGCGAATGAACCATCGCTGTTGAGCACTCGCGTCTTATACACGTTGCCTCTGAAAGGACGAAAATCACTTTTATCTTCTGGTGATAGAGGACGATAAACATCCAGCACCCACTCAGAAACGTTTCCTGACATATTGTACAAACCGTAATCATTTGGTGGATACGCATAGACAGGAGCAGTGATCTCTGCTGCATCATTGAGATATCCCGCTACACCCATGTAGTCACCGGCTCCTCTCACAAAGTTGGCACGGATGGTACCGAAAAATCTTCCTCCATTGTCGTCGTTACGCACATAGTGACCATTCCAAGGATAGGTTCTGCGATCTGTGATCAATTCCTGAAATGAGTTACCGATGAGTCCGAGTGCAGCGTATTCCCACTCAGCCTCAGTA
>JAYTMF010000173.1:0-14635 GCA_043728755.1 Flavobacteriales bacterium | reverse complement strand
CAATGATCAACGCGAAAAAATAACCTACCTGAGAAGTCAGAGTTCTGTGAAGATTGATATGGATGAAATGACGAAAATCGTTGAACTAATTGAAACTGTGCGCAAAGCAATTATCGAATAAAATGATGAGCATTCGTACGAATATACTTTTGGCCTTTGCGCTCATATCAGGAACGATCGCGCATGGACAATGTGACAGCATTGCTGATTTTTGTCAAAATCATCTAACCAGTCAATACATCAGCGATGGTCAAACTTATCGAGCGCTGTTAAGTGGCGATGATGTTGCAGAATTTCAGACCACCTTGTTTAAAGGAACAACATATCGGATAGCCGCCTGTAGTGGACTTTCTGATAACAATCTCATATTCAAAATTGTGGATATAGATAAAAATATTCTCTTCAGTAATGCAGACTATAACACAGCTGCTTACTGGGATTTTTTTGTGGAAAATTCAATGTCGGTGACCATTGAATCCAACCTTGATAACAATAAGAGTGATTCAGGTTGTGCGGTTATTGTCATTGGATTCAGAAAATAATTCTGAATAACGGAAGCCTGTAACAGGCGTATGCTTTCTTACTGAGTGAAATATTCTGCACAATAGAAAACTATGAGTGCAGGAATACTTCGAGCTTTAATGCAATTGTTTGCAATTATCTCAGGATCGGGTAAAAACCCGGGCAGGGAGATCGTTGCCGTTTTTCTCAGACAGCAATTGAACAAGGAAATGGTGAGCAAATACCTTCAAGTATATGAAGATTTTGCCGAAAAATTTCACAAGGGAAAGCAGTCTGAGAAGCGCACGTCGATGGCATCTGTGAAGGTGCTCAGGATTTGTGATCAGATCAATGAGGAGTTGCAACAAAAGGAGAAGTTTTTTGTGGTTGTGAGGCTTCTGGAGTTCATGCGCGAATTCAGCGAGAGAACACAGCAAGAACTCGAGTTTATTCAAACAGTGTCTGACTCATTCAATATTGATTCGGACGTCTTTCTACAGGTCAGATTATTGGTAGAGTGTGATGACACGCAAACCATAGATGATAGCAAGTTTCTTGTTGCTTCATCAGACAGATCACAACATGAGGGCTGGTCGAGATCGCACGTCATTGACAATCTCAAAGGCAGGCTGGTGTTCTTAAGAATTGAGGCCGAGAATCTGTTTTTCGTGCGCTATTTCGGGCCGGATGAATTGTACCTCAACAGCCAGAATATTATTCCGCAACGGACATATGTTTTCAGTCAGGGAGCAAATATCAGAGGAAGTAAAATACATCCGATATTCTATAGCGACATACTTCACCGATATCTCGATAACAGTCATAAACAGGCCATTGAATATCGCGCTGAAAATGTCTCCTATTATTTTCCGGGAACTGATAAACAGGCACTTCACCAATTCAATATTGTTGAGGAAAGCGGCAATCTTGTCGGCATCATGGGAGGTAGCGGCGCAGGAAAGAGTACTTGTTTGAACATTCTCAATGGCAACTACACGCCAACGTTTGGCACGATAAAAATCAACGGTATTGATATACATCGTGAGAAGGATAAGATCGAAGGTGTTTTAGGGTATGTAGCCCAAGATGATCTCCTGATAGAGGAACTCACGGTTTTTCAAAATCTCTATTACAATGCGCGACTCTGCTTTTCCGAAATGTCGGATGAGGAGATCGTGTCTGCTGTGGTGCGCACGTTGCAATCTATTGGTCTATATGATTGCAAAGATTTGCGTGTGGGCAATGTCATGGACAAGACTATCAGCGGTGGTCAGCGCAAGCGATTGAATATTGCATTGGAATTGATCCGCGAGCCTTCAGTTCTTTTCGTGGACGAGCCTACGAGTGGACTTTCCAGCCGTGACTCAGAGAATATTATGGACCTGCTCAAGGAACTTACGTTGCGCGGCAAATTAATCTTTGTGGTGATACATCAGCCCAGCAGCGACATATTCAAAATGCTCGACAAGCTTTTCATTTTGGACAATGGTGGCTATCCTATATACTATGGTAACCCGGTTGAAAGTATCATCTATTTCAAGCGACTCGCCAATCAAGTTAACCTTACGGAAAGTGAATGTGCCCATTGTGGTAATGTCAATCCTGAACAGATCTTCAATATTATAGAAGCGAAGGTTGTAGATGAATATGGAAATGAAACAGAATTCAGAAAAGTAGCACCAAAGGAGTGGAATAATTTCTTCAATGTAATCATTGGAAATCACCTTTCGGGTACTGAGAAGCCAATGGAAACTCCGCGTAGCTCGTTCAGTCTGCCGGGAGCTTTCAGACAATTCAAAGTGTTTGTTATTCGCGATGTGCTCAGCAAGCTGGCCAATACGCAGTATATGCTTATCAATTTTCTTGAAGCACCGGTACTCGCCTTAGTTCTTGCCTTGTTTATTAAGTTTTATCCGACAGCACGTGGTGGCGAGCAGATTTATACTTTCCGTGAAAACCTGAATTTCCCGCAATACCTCTTCATATCGGTAGTGGTGGCCATCTTTCTTGGACTTACAGTAAGCGCAGAAGAAATTATCAAAGATCAAAAAATACTCAAGCGTGAAAAATATCTAAATCTCAACAGATTTAGTTACATCACTTCCAAAATCGGCATCATGTTTTTCATATCGCTGGTGCAAACATTCTGCTACACATTGGTGGGCAATACGGTACTGGAAATAAGCGGTATGTTCATACCATTCTGGTTGGTTCTCTTCAGTACAAGTTGCTTTGCAAATGTGCTTGGGTTGAATATTTCGGCAAGCTTCAATAGTGCGAAAGTGATCTACATTATCATACCGATCCTGATCATTCCACAATTGCTCTTCAGCGGAGTTATCGTACGCTTCGATCGTCTGTATCCAGGAATCGCAAGCCAGAGCAGAGTTCCATGGATTGGGAATGTTATGATATCGAGGTGGGCTTATGAAGCGATGGCCGTATATCAGTTTAAAAACAATGACTTCGAAAAACAATTTTACGAATTTGACAGGGATCGCAAGTACTATAGTTGGAAAAAGGATTATTGGGTGAAGGAATTAAAGACGAAGATCCTGGATTGCCGACAGATGATTCACAATCAAAGTTTAACTCCTCAGCTGAGCTACAACCTGAATGTATTACACAATGAACTTGAAATTGAGATAACGAAAATTCCGGATCTGGCTATTCAGGGTATTGAAAAATTGAAGCCGGGTGAAGCAACAGAAGAAGTGCTGAACAATATTGATGTTGTACTCAACGATCTTGATCGCTATTACATTACGAACTATAATGATGTCAATCAAAAAAGAGAGAATAAGATTGCCGAGTTGACGTCAACTCCTGAATTGAGGAAGGCGTTTCTGAAATTGCAGGACGATTGTTTCAATGAAAGTCTAGAAGATTTCGTGACCAATAAAAACGATCTTAAGAAAATTGTTGAGGATGAAGAGCGATTGATTCAAAAACACAATCCTGTATTTCTCACTCCTTCTGATGGATTTTTTAACGCCCATTTTTACGCGCCTTCAAAATGTCTTTTCGGAAAACAAATCACGACGCTCTCAGCCAATTTAATGGTTGTGTGGCTGATGTCTCTATTTATGGGAATTGTACTTTTCTACGACGGATTGAAGAAATTGCTTGATGGACTCGAAAGGGGATACTCTAAGCTCACTAGTTGGTTTCCATCAAAAAAAGAGACAGTCCAATAAGCAGGGATTACTTCAACTCCTCTACTTCAATCATCTTAAAAGGGACATTGATGATTGCTTCGTAATCTTCTCCGGCCTCAAGCATGTCTTCATCATCCTGCTCGTAATACCAGTGAATAGTGACTTTGTTACCAAGACCTTCCAGACGTTTGAAAAAATCAAGAAGGCACTTGCTGCTGCTCGTATTAAAATATTCAAGTTGAACGTGAACATTCGTCTCAGGGGCACTTTCCTGAGCGTATTTGTCCAGCCATTCAATAAGAGGTTTGTAAAACTCAAGAGAATTTTCCGGTATCGATCTCCCTTTTAATTCCAGGTGGCCATTTCCAAGGAAATGTACAGAAGGTGTTTTGGGTGTGGGTGTCAGTTTAATTTCTTCCATATGAATGTCGTTTTGATAGTGGCAACTATGTTTTGCAAGATTGCACAAAGAAAGATGATCTTTTTCCTTGATATACATTCAAGTTTTAACGATTGAGCAGTTTATATCTTCGCATTCTCTTTTAAGGAACATGGGTGAACAACAAAATATAGCGAATTGTGAATGGTTCAGGAGTTGGTTTGATTCACCCTATTATCATATGCTGTACCGACACAGGGATGAATCGGAAGCCCGGTTGTTTCTGGATTCACTGCTTTCACATTTCCATTTACCGCATGATGCCCGTATGCTCGATCTGGCTTGCGGCAAAGGTCGTCATTCCATCTATCTACATTCAAAGGGCTATGATGTAGTTGGTGTTGACTTGTCGAATCAAAGCATTGAATTGGCAAAGAAGGCAGAATGTAATGGCCTTCGATTTCAGGTCCAAGACATGCGTTTTTTTAAACTTGATATCAAGTTTGATTGCATTCTAAACCTATTTACAAGTTTTGGCTATTTCAATGATCCTCAGCAAAATCTGCTTGTGATGGAACGCATAAAAGAACATTTGCTTGAAGGTGGACTGTTCGTACTTGATTATTTCAATGCCGATTCTGTGGTGCGAAATTTTTGTCCTTCGATACACCATACCTGTGAACACGTTCAATTTGAAGTCAGCAAGAAAATTGCGAATGATCAAATAGTAAAGGAGATCATCGTGAGAGATGGTGACAAAACTTTTTCATTCGAGGAGCAAGTGCAATTGTTTGTGTTTGGTGACATTTGCTCCATGTTAAAAAAATCGGGATTGGAATTTGTCAAAGTATTCGGTAGTTACGCTCTTGAAGATTTTGATCCGGCAAGTTCCGATCGGATGATTATTATTGCACGTAATTCATGAATCATCCACCGATTTTTTACGCCGTAATTTTATTTGTAGCTGCTATGGCCGGCGGTGGCATTTTTGTTCTTACCCACAAGCAATCAAGCAAGGGATTAAAGTTGCTTCTTGCTTTCAGTGCTGCTTATCTGCTGGGGTTGACACTTTTGCATTTGTTTCCCGAGTTGTTTGCCTCTGAAATTAAACATGCGGGTTGGTATGTTTTAGGAGGATTTATGTTGCAGGTGATCCTTGATTTTTTCTCGCATGGCGTTGAGCATGGGCATGCTCACACGCATAAAGAACATGCGCACGGCAATCCCACAAGGTTTTTATTCATGGTCATGGCCTCATTGTGGATTCATGCGTTTATCGAGGGTATGCCATTTGGTGGAGCATCTATGGGACATGCTCATGCTCATGCTCATGGTCATGATCATGCGATGCACGATCACAGAGATTCACTGCTCATAGGTATTGGGCTGCATAAAGTGACGGAAACACTTGTCTTTACGGCACTTTTATTCAGTACTGGAATGAGTAAGGCCAAAGTGTTTTTCTGGATGTTATTGTTCGCACTGGTAGCTCCCGCTGGCGCATTTGCCCACTATTTTATCGGTGAAAACGGTTTGGCCAATCTGGAAACGCTTACTCCAAAGGTGACAGGCGTGCTTATTGGCATCATACTCCACGTATCAACGATAATTTTATTCGAAGGCGAAGAAGGTCACAAATTCAATTGGATGAAATTTGTCGCGATCATTCTCGGTATTGCAGGAGCAGTCGTTGTCTCCTGAGATTTGCGAATTGTCAGGGTTGATGAAATTATACCAATGTGATTTATAAAACAGGCCAATGTTTGAGAAATAATACATTGGTAAATGCCGATGGATAGAAGTGTTTAGTGCTATCTGGCGAAGCAAAGTTTGGACTATTACACTTGTCCATTCGGTATTATTCCCAGGTCACCTTCAATGTGAGTTGTGCGCCATCTCTTAGCACAACACAATTGGTGGTCTGGCCCTTTTCGAATTTGCTGAGCGCTTCCATATAACCATAGATGTCTTCGATGTCAAAATCACCCAACTTCATGACGATATCACCTTTGATGAGACCGGCTTTCGCTGCCGGTTTTCCTTCCTTGGTTCCATCAATGCGCAAGCCTGTACCGGAGTATAAATAATCAGGAACAACACCTAATGTCACTTTAAAATCTGCAGATGAAGGCGTGGCATCTTTCGTTTTTGTGAATTCCGCTTTGGCGATCTTATCCATCTTAAGAATGACCTGCTGCATGAATTGCACGACTGATCCAAGTCCAGTGAAGTTTACCTTTTCTGTATCATCACTTGGCTTATGATAATCTTCGTGCTGCCCTGTGAAAAAGTGCAGCACAGGTATGTCCATCAGATAAAAACTAGTGTGATCACTTGGTCCTACTCCACTTTCACTCGTTACGATCTTGATATCATCCACTTTGATTGAAGGCAAAAATTTCATCCACTCCGGGCTTGTCCCCACGCCGTTGACGGCAAGTGCTTTCTCGGCATTCAATCTACCAACCATATCCATATTGAGCATATAGCTCACTTTGGTCAAATCAATAGTTGGATTTTTCGTAAAAAAATTACTTCCCCAAAGTCCTTTTTCTTCACCACTGAAAGCGATGAATAAATAATTGTGACCGGTAGTTCCTATTGGCTTCGAAGAAAGCCATTGTGCCAATTCAACCAAAGCAGCCACTCCACTGGCATTGTCATCAGCACCGTTGTGAATGGCCTTCTCGCCTGTCCACAACGAATTTTCGTCACCAAGTCCCAAGTGATCATAGTGGGCACCAATGATCACAGTATTCGCTGAGCCATTGTCCAGCAATGCCAAAACATTTCTTCCTGAAATTTCTTTTACCAGCGCCATTCCCAGCGAAGCACTGTCGCCGGTATGATGCACTTGTGCGGCAGCATGCGGAACAAAAGTGAATTTTTGAAACCAACTGCTATCGCCTTTGGGTTGTAAGTTCATAGCAGCAAACTTGCCGGCGATCAACGCTCCAGCTTTTGCCTCACCAGGGCTACCAACGGCTCTTCCTTCCATGGCATCATCTGCAAGTGTACTGAGTGTCATGCGCATGCGTTCAACCGGAGTTGTAAGCGTACCCAAAACTTGCGGTGAATTACAAACGAATGCTGAGCTAATTACAGCTGATAGCAGGAGGATTTGGAGGATTCTGTGGATTTTCATTCTGTATAGGATGGGCGGCAAAAGTAACCATGCGTTATCTGACTTAATAATGACAAATCTCAAAGGCCGATTCAGCTTGGCCATTTTAACTTCGCGGCCATGCAAAAATCCGTATTCATTATTGTCGCATTAGCCACATTCATCGCTGCCTGTCATTCAAGCAAAGAGTCTGTGTCAACCACCACTATTTCTACAAACGACAATAGTTCATCTGTAAGTGAACCTATTCACTTTGCACAAGAGAAGCATTTCAAAAATGTGCGTCAGATGACTTATGGCGGTAATAATGCTGAAGCGTATTGGAATTTTAGCGGAGATCAATTGATTTTTCAAAGTGATAATAAGAACTGGACGGCAGGGTGTGATCAGATATTTATTCTTGACACCAAACTCGATGCGGATAGCACAAAGCGCAAGCGTATTTCAACAGGTAAAGGACGCACCACCTGTAGTTTTTTTATGCCCGATGGCAAGTCCATTCTTTATGCTAGTACACATCTTGCAATGGATAGCTGCCCACCGGTTCCTGTGAAAGAAAGCGGTAGATACGTATGGCCCATCTATTCTGAATATGACATTTTTCAGGCTGATCTCGACGGAAGCATTATCAAACAATTCACCACGGAAAAGGGATATGATGCTGAATCGACTGTTTCATCCATCGGCGATAAGATCGTATTTACGAGCATGAGATCTGGCGATCTGGATTTATGGGTAATGAATATTGACGGTTCTGGTCTGAAGCAAATAACCAGCACATTGGGTTATGATGGTGGTGCAGCGTTCTCAGCTGATGGAAAAAAAATTGTCTGGCGTGCCTCGAGGCCAAATACGGCAGAAGAAATTAAAAAGTATCGTGAATTGCTTGCCAGAGATTTAGTAGAACCAACGCATCTGGAAATTTTTGTTGCCGATGCGGATGGCAGCAACGTTAGGCAGGTCACCAATTTAGGAAATGCAAACTGGTCACCCTATTTTCATCCTGATGGAAAGCGCGTACTTTTCTGCAGCAACTACAAAAGCGCAATGGGATTTCCATTCAATATTTTCATGATCAATCTTGATGGAACAGGGTTGGAGCAGATCACATATGATACTCAATTCGACTCATTCATTATGTTTTCTCCGGATGGAAAAAAAGTTTCATGGTGCAGCAATCGTCACAATGGTAGAACGCGCGACACCAACGTTTTTGTGGCTGACTGGGTTGAGTAAAGAAATCTAGCGTAGAGTGGATCCAATGTGTTTATTGCTTCGCAAATCGCGCAATTTTGCCATCGACGTTTATTATATAAATACCTTGAGAAAAGGTTGAGGTGTCCATTCGGTAAGTACTCATTCCCTTCTGCAATGAGTTGCTGAAAATGATTCTCCCTGAAAGATCACTTACAGAGATTTTGCGCATCCCATTGGTTGAATTGATGATTAAAAAATTTTCGGTAGGATTGGGATAGAGATTCAATGCGTCAAGTGAATATTCATGAACTCCAACAACGGTAACTGTAAATTGAAATGCATCTGACCATTGACTTTCTCCACATTCGTTCAATGATTTGGCTCTCCAGAAATAATTACCATCGGGAAGTGTAAAAGTCATGAGGTAAAAATTCTGAGTTGTAGTCTGCGTTTCGACGATCGAAGTGAAATCTGCGTTTGTCGATAATTCAAATTGATACATGGTCGAGTTTAAAACAGTTGACCATTCGAAGAGTGTTGAAGATGCAGTATTAGAGACCAATGAATTATCAGGAACGTTTTGAAGGACCGGAGCGGTTGCAAGTCCGTTTGCGATATGAATATTGAATGGTACCGCGTAATTTTCTCCAAAAGTGGTTTGAAGCAATATATCAGGATGATAGTTTCCAGAATTCAATGTGCTTAATCCCGAAATGGTGACGGTAGTTGTGCCGGGCTCAGTCAATGGCGTTGCAGATACGGTAGCTCCGGGCAATCCTTGGACAGAGAAGTTGAGAGGAAATGCCAGATCACTATTCACGTGAACATCAAAAATGATTTGATTGGAACCGCAAAGGTCCCAATTGCTTTGGCTCAATTCGATTATGGTAGGCTTGAGTATAAAGAAGCCGGAATACATGCTGGTCGCGATGTTGATGCCACTAGGGAGGTATGGATAATTGCTCCAGGTTCCGCTGAATTGCGCAAAGTCATTGGCGGGAAACAAATCGAAATAGGCCACTTCGTTGAGTATTCCATCAGACACTTTCACAGCATCCAACACCCGTACTCCACTTCTGTAGTTACTCTCATAAACAAATTGATCCTTCACATAAAGATTGTGATCAATGGAAGTGCTTGTCCCCTCATAGTATCCAATATAACTCGCATTGCTTAAGCTGCTGATGTCAAAGATGTGTGTTCGAGTTCCATAAGGTTGATTGTCATTGCCCAGATTGACCTCATCCAACTCATCATTAATTAGAAAGTGAGCTTTGTCCTTCGTCACCCAGCCTTGGTGTATATAGCCTACAGTGATTGCGGAACCGTAATCATAAGATCCAACGGCAAAGCAATCTGTTTTGTCATTGACATTTACAATTGTCAATTTATCCTCATTACATGCGAAAACCAATTCCTGACCGGTGAATGCGGCATCCGGACCATCATAGGACCATACGAAACAATCATGCGTATATCCATCGACTGCGAAACCACCCGCTAAAGTCGGATTCAGCGGATCACTGATGTCGACTATATGAAGACCGCCTTCAAATGTATTTGTGCCATTGCAGTAGCAATAGCCCGTCTGCTGATTGATGGTGATCGTATGGCTTTTTCCGAATCCTTCATAGAATGCACTTTCTGAAAAAACAACAGGAGCATTGGTCACACCATCGAGCTGCATTAGATCGAAAATTTGCAAGCCGTGTCCTGCCGCTTCACTTCCTACAAAGAGGTAATTATTATATGTCTCGATATCTCTCCACAAGCTGTTCACGGTATGTGTTGGCAGTTTCCCAAGATATATCGGGGCAATAGGATTGCTGACGTCCACGAAAGCTGTGCCGTTTGAACAGCCTACCAACGCGTATTCTATACCGGTAACCGGACTCACCCATCCCCAGATGTCATTGGTATTGGCCGGCGCGCCGATATCCGCCAGTGGAACGAACGCCAGCAAATCAACTTGACTGCATGGATAAGCACCTGCCATTCCATCTACACATGGTGTTTGTGAAAAAGAAGAAAACGCGACAAGAATCGCAATGATCGGGGAAATAATTTTTTTCATGAAAATGTATAGCTGAATAAGCCTTTCAAAAATGCGAAAGGAAGATGCATTACGAAGAACAAAACTTACCATTGGTCGGATTCCTGTTCCAAACGGTCAATGGAAATGTATTGCTGGTTTTCAATTTCCTTCAATGATTCAAGAATTGATTCTTTCAAATGCAAGGTCAAAACAGCCAAACCCTTGGGCCTGTAACCCGCGATCTTGGTTGATTCCAAAGAGTCTTTATCAATTTTCTGAATTAGATCACTTACCGCTTTAATATGTTGCGGTTTGTCTTGCTTCAATATCCATTCAATTGCTGCAAGTTTTTCTTTGTTGATATCAGCGATACTCATCATCATTCAATACTTTACGCAAAGAAAGGAATAAACAAGATATTAAAATCAAAGGGATCATAGGTGAAATGTTGATCAGGCACAATTGAAAAAAGAGATTTACTTTATCTACATGCTTGGATGAGGATGGATGTACTTTGAAAAGTTGTTGCCGCGAGGTACCTCCACTTATCTTTACGGCTTATGACAAAAAAGGAAAAGAATATTCGATTGATTGAAGTACCAAGTGAAGTAGGTGCCGGTACACGTGGTGCAAGTCTTGGGATAGAAGCGGTAAAAATTGCGGCATTGGATTTTCGATCTAAGTTCTTTAAGAATTACAAAAGCATTATCATACCCAACGACAATCAAGCATTGCACAACAACCCCGGAAGCCGTTATGCGCGCAACATCCGGAGTGTACTCAAGATATATGAGCGCGTTGCGGCGGCTGTCAGAGATACGCTTCGTGATGGCCGTTTCCCTTTAATTATCAGTGGTGATCACAGCAGTGCCGGTGGCACAATTGCAGGCATCAAAATGGCCTATCCTGAGTCGCGACTTGGTGTGATCTGGATTGATGCTCATGCTGATCTTCATTCACCGTATACAACGCCAAGTGGAAATATGCACGGGATGCCGCTTTCAACAGCGCTGAATGAAGACAACATTGAAGAGAAAGTGAATGATCTTGATTATGAGACTATAGAGCTTTGGGAGTTGGTGAAGAACGTTGGCGATATTTCTCCTAAAATAGAATACAGGGATCTTATTTATATCACCTTGCGTGATTTCGAGGAGCAGGAATCTTCGCTTATCAAAAAGAATAAGGTGAAAGTGGTCACGACTAATGAACTACGCAAAAGCGGCGTGACAAAACTTTGCCGTGAACTCCTCAAATATTTAAGTCACTGTGATCGCATCTACATCAGTTTTGATGTTGATTCAATGGACCCGAGTATTTCCAGGGGAACGGGTACACCTGTGAAAGGTGGAATCAACGAGCGTGAAGCTGCGGATCTTATCCTTGAGTTTTTGCAGAACGAGCGCACATGTTGTCTTGAGTTTACAGAAATTAATCCGACGCTCGACAGTGAAAATGTGATGGCGGAAACGGTGTTCGAGATTCTTCAGAAGGTGGCGAGACAAGTCGAAATTATCTGACTTGGAATTCGAATTGAATCTTTCCTACAAAGGAAAAGCGCCGATCTATATGATAAACGTTTTACCTTCATCTGCTAGTTGCACATTTGAAAATAATACCCTCGCTTCTTCTGCAAATTGAGTATCGTCTGTGTATCGTGAACTAAAATGGCCAAGGATCAACAAGCCTGCATTTGCCTTTGATGCTACGCCTGCTGCCTGACCGGCGGTGCTGTGGAAAGTTGATTTTGCCCTGGCCTTTTCTTCTTCTAAGAATGTAGCCTCATGATAGAGCACCGTCACATTCTGAATGGCGCTTATCACTTTTTCAGACGGCGCAGTATCGGAACAAAAAGCATAGGATCTTGGAGCGTCAGCCGGAGTGCACACTTCTTCCGGATCTATTTCAAGTCCGCTTTCCAAGAGTACTTTATTACCTCTTTTGAGTTGAATAATTTGTCCGGGTTCAAGATTATATTGTGTGACGAAATTTTTTAGGATCTTAGGTTTCCGCTCTTTTTCTTCAAATAGAAAGCCGCAGCATTCTATCCGGTGCTTCAATGGAAACGAATAAACTTTTAGCGACTTGTCTTCAAAGATCATTGTCTTTTCCTTGTCTGAAGTAGTTACGAATTCTATTTTGTAATCGAGAAAAGTCTGAGAAGCTTTTAATTGAATTTCTACGATCATTTTCAAATCCGAAGGGGCGTAAATAGTGAGTGGAGTTTTTCTTCCCAGCAAGTGCATACTGGAAATGAAACCCATTAATCCGAGGTAATGATCTCCATGAAGATGAGAAATAAAGACCTGGTTAATGCGCTGAAATCGGATCTTGAATTTGCGCAATTGCATTTGCGTTCCTTCACCGCAATCAATGAGGAAAAGCTTATCGTGAAGATTGACCACCTGAGCGGTAGGATTGTGTTTGCCTGTTGGAACAGCTGCTCCACATCCCAATATGGTGATTGCGAAAGTCATAAAAAAACCGTCCTGATTATCAGGACGGTCAAATATGCGCCAAGAATATGACTATTGTTGAACTATCATTTTTCTTGTCAATTTTTTTTCATTGGTCTGGATCGAATAGAGATATATACCGGTTTCCAGATTGCTTGTATCCATCCTGACATTGTTCTCTCCTTTTTTAGACTTCACCAGTTTATTGATCACCACACCTCCAATGAGGTTGGTCACTTGAATGGTGATATCCTCTGCCCTGCCCATTTCAAACTTAATGTTGGTGAAATTAGCTGCGGGGTTTGGCGAATTCTGTAGAAGAGTGAACGTATTCTGGTTGCCTTCTGTAATTGCATTTGTTCCACTGACGTCTAAAGTATAACCATCGAAATCATATAGAAGTGATGAAGGCTGACTGAAGAAGCTGAAATATACTGTAACAAAAATTTTGACATCAAACAATCCTGCTACTGTTGGTATTCCGGCAATATCACCACAATAGGCATTACCTGGATAGAACATGCACGGGTTGAGCGATTCGCCGTTGTTGTTGCACGTCACACCTAGACCGATTGAGGAGAGTTGAATATCTACCAATCCATTGAATATGGTTATGCTGTCAAGACGTATTGAATCGATAGCCACGGCAGGCAATGTAGGATCAATATCTGTAGAATTTGTTGGACAAAGAATATAGACAACATCCGCGTATGCTACACCCACAGCTGCCGGCAGAAAATTCTCACCAACGTTGGGATTGGGTGATACTCCGAAAGTTGCACTACCCCAATCGTGAGCGGAGGAATTACATTGAGCATTGGAGTTGAATTGAAATGCAGCAATGAGTGCCGCAGCAAGTAAAGTTTTCTTCATAAATGGATACTATATGTCTCTTTCAACTTCTTCCATGTAAACCAAATCAACTGCTTCATTCTGAGTTGGTGTGATCTTTAAAACAGATTCAAGCTGTGAGATTGAGATTAATTTTTTAACATTGTCCTGAAGGCCGCATAGAACAAAAGATCCATTTGAATCGCGGCAAAGTCTGTTACCAACAAGCAAGGCGCTCAATCCTGAAGAATCGATATAACGGGTTTCATTGAGGTCGATGACGATATTCTTGATGCCTTCCTTATTGAGCATCACAATCTCACTTTTCA
Source organism: Flavobacteriales bacterium (assembly GCA_043728755.1). Lineage (GTDB taxonomy): Bacteria > Bacteroidota > Bacteroidia > Flavobacteriales_D > Sanyastnellaceae > JAIBBG01. The sequence continues at coordinate 625 of JAYTMF010000173.1, read as the reverse complement.
GTTCCGGGGCGTGAATAGCATCTAGTTTTTCAACTTTTGTTGAAACAATAGATACTTTATCCTTATGCGTTATTTCGAATTTCATAGTATGACGGTTTTCGCCAAATGTAATTTAAAATGATATGGGAAATCACAAGTCATCGTGTGATACGAACATTCGACAGTGAATTTCAATTTGAAATTTTAATGTGAAACGGCAAACTTCTTCGTGATGAAGGATCCGTTTTTTGTAACAAAGGTGATGTAATAAATGCCTGCGGGTAATTGTTGGGTATTCAACGTCTGCACGGAATTATTCATTTGAGCTGTGGTCACAATTTTACCTGCATTATCAAAGACTTTTACAAAATCAACATCGCTATATCTTGAAGAAGAAAGTGTCAATTGCTGATCGGCAAGTGAAGGATAAATCATGATGTCATCGAATTGTATCGCTTCATTTATCCCAACTATTCCCGGATCGCAAGGGAGTGCAGCGCCGGCATGAATATAAGTGCCATTCATACTGAGAATTCCAGTGTTATTCGGATCGAGCCAAACTTTTAGTTTTTGATCGGCAGAATTGGGATTGGATGTCCAGTGCTTCGACATTTTGCCATAATAGTCTGGTCCAGTTTGATTTGTG
>JAYTMF010000172.1:0-8049 GCA_043728755.1 Flavobacteriales bacterium | reverse complement strand
CGTAATTCACTTGCCGTGAAATTTTGAAGCGAGACAATCGTTGTGGTGTGCCTTAACGAAGCTATTCTAACCGAATTTCGCACATTTGACTCATCTTGTTTTTATTGCCGGTTCCATATCCTTTACGACTCCTGTTGCGTGCATCGTTGCTCGCGTTTTGTCTGTGTGCGACAACCGCATCCGCTCAGATCAGCAACCAACGAAGTCTAATTCTGGCATCGCACGCCGATACCGTCAGACTGGATTCAATGAGTATTGTGCCGGGTTCTTTCGAAGTGATGTACCGTGATTCAATGCTCGATTTCAATGCTTATCAGATCGATGAGCTAAGTTCAATTTTCATTATTGTAGATACTACGTTGAGCGATTCGCTTCACTGCTCCTTCCGCGTTTTTCCCATTTTTTTTGGTGAAGAGATTAGAAACAAACGCATTGATATTTTGTCGAATGAGCAAACAGGAAATTTTACTCCGTATGTAATTGGAGAAAATAGGGGTGCTCCAAATATTTTTGACGACAAAGGATTGCAAAAGAGCGGTTCTATTTCGCGGGGAATTTTGTTTGGCAACAATCAAAATTTATCCGTCAATTCAACGCTCAACCTTCAGTTAAGTGGAAATATCAGTGACCAATACAGTATTCTCGCTTCGGTCACGGATGATAACATTCCAATACAACCTGACGGCAACACCCAGCAATTGCAGGATTTCGACCAGGTTTTTATTCAGGTGTATGATGAAAACACCAAGTTGATAGCCGGTGATTTTCAATTGAGAAAACCGACGGGATATTTCCTCAACTACTTCAAGCGAGCTCAAGGCGCATATTTCATCAATAGTTCTGAATTTGGCGTTACGAAAAAAGCAAATGATAAACTTACAGTCGAAGCTTCTGCTTCCGTTTCCAAAGGCAGGTTTGCACGCAATGTCATTCAGGGTATTGAAGGCAATCAGGGTCCGTATCGTCTGCGGGGAGCAGATAATGAACTGTTCATCATTGTGCTCGCCGGCACAGAGCAAGTTTACATTGATGGAAAATTATTACAACGCGGACAGGACAAAGACTATGTGATAGATTATAATTCTTCAGAAGTCATTTTTACACCACGTCAATTCATTACAAAAGACAGAAGGATCATCGTCGAATTTCAATATTCCGAAAAACGTTATGCGCGTCCGCTGCTGCAAGCTTCTGTGGTATATGAAAATAAGAGTGACAAATATTATCTCAATGTATACTCTGAGAATGACGCAAGGAATCAACCGCTTCAACAAGACCTGAGCGATGTTCAGAAATCGATACTTGCCGGAAGTGGTGATGATTTCTTAAGTGCATACACAAGCGGAATCGACAGTGTTGGTTTCAACAATTCTGCGGTGCTTTACGCACTTACTGATTCACTTGGTTTTGATTCTGTTTTTGTTTTTTCTACGGATTCAGTCAACGCACACTATCGAATTTCCTTCACGTTTGTAGGCGGAGGCAATGGTGATTATGTCGAAGACGGATTCACCTCCAATGGCAAGAAATATCGTTGGGTTCAACCAGTAATAGTGAATGGTGGATTGTCGCATCAAGGAACTTACGCTCCCATCATTCTTCTCGCAGCACCTAAAAAGAATCAGATGATCACAGCGGGAATGGAGCGAGATATGGGCCGACAAGGGCGCTCCCGAATGATTGCAGAATGTGCCGTATCGAATAAGGACCTCAATACATTCTCCAATATTGATTCCGGCGACGACATTGGATTCGCTTTCAGAACAAAATACCATTGGAAAAAAATTCGAAACACAGTGAGCTTCGATGAACTTAATGATCTGGATTCAATGAAGGTCTTCAAAAGAAGTTTCAATGTTGATCTGGGGTACGAATACACGGGGCAGCATTTTTCTATGATAGAAAGATTTCGTGAAGTTGAGTTCACCAGAAACTGGAACGTTTTACAACTCAATCAAAATGCAGATCAGCATATTTCATCCGCAGGTTTCGGTATTACAACCAAGAAATGGGGATCGGTAAATGTCGGCGGTGATATGTTTCTGTTGGGGAATAGTTATCGTGGTTATTTATCGCGAATCCAAACGAATATTCTGACGGAAAATAAATTTTCCGCACAAATTGTCGGGTCATTTTTGACAACGGAAGGTCAACTGAATTCTCAGTTTTTGCGGCATAAAGCAAACATTGCGAAGGAATTTGGTAAGCTGCGCATTTACTATCGCGATGATCACGAGCACAATCTTTTTTATCGCGGTAAATCGGATACGTTGGCAAATACTTCATATCAGTGGTTTGATTGGGAAGTGGGCATCGGCACTGCGGATACATTGCGCAAATCAATTACCATTTATTATCGCGATCGCATGGATTGGCGACCGCTTGATGTCCGTCTTTCATCTGCGGCAAGAGCAGATCAATACGGAATGGTTGTCGGACTGAAGGGAGCAAAGGACAGCCGTTTAAACATCAGCGTGAGCAACAGGAGATTGCGTGTGCTAAATCCGGAATTATTTACGCAATCCCCGGAGAATACACTCATCACAAGGGTAGAGTATTCGTTCAAATTGAAAAATGGATTTCTGCAGAACACTACATTTTATGAAATAGGATCGGGGCTTGAACAAAAAAAGGAATTCATCTATCTGGAAGTGCCCGCAGGGCAAGGAGCGTATGTGTGGAATGATTATGACGGCGATGGAATCAAAGACCTCAACGAATTTGAAGTTGCACAATTTTCCTATGAAGCTAATTACATCAGATCGTTTGTGCAAAGCAATGATTATGTGAAAACGTTTACCAATCAATTCACTCAATCGCTCACGATTATGCCATCTCGCATTCTCAAGAAGAACAAAGCGATGCATAAATTTATTGGAAGATTTTCCGACAATGCATCATTGCGGATAGACCGAAAAACTACCCGCGAAAAACGCGAAGAGCGATTCAATCCTTTTGTGAGTGCCGTAAGTGATAGTGCGCTACTAACACTCAATGGACTATTCAGAAATGTGGTGTTTTTCAACAAGTCCAACCCGAAATTCGGACTCGACTATACATATCAATATGGAAGAAACAAGAATTTGTTGAGCAACGGATTTGAAAGCCGTGGCGATGATTACAATCAACTTGGCATCCGTTGGAATTTCATCACGGAATTCACTTTTTTCATGGATAGTCGTTACGGGAAGAAAATAGCCGCTTCTGATTTTCTTGTAGGAAGAAATTATAGCCTAGAATATTACTCCTTACAGCCCAAGTTGACATGGCAGCCTAGCAACAAAGGAAGATTGAACGTCACCTCGCAGTACGCTGAAAAACAAAATGCATTGGGAATTGAAACTGTCGTGATCAGAAAACTTGGAGTTGATTTTACGCTGAGCAGTATTGAAAAAGGGAGTGTTCAGGGAGAGCTGAATTATTATCAGATCCAATACAACGGCAGTGGCACCAATTCACTGTCATTTGAAATGCTCGAAGGCCTGAGTCCCGGCAATAACTTTACTTGGAGTGCAGGCATTCAAAGAACGGTCGCAAAGAATTTGCAGGTGAACCTAATATACAATGGAAGAAAACCCGAGAACATCAAAGCCATTCATTCCGGAGGTGTTCAGGTGAGAGCTCTTTTCTAAAGCGTGAGTTGGTTTGAATGGCAAACATTTCTGACTATAAAATATTTCCATCCGTTTTTGCAGAAGTGATTATTGACAAATCAATGCAAACACTCTCACTTCGGGTGTCTTATCTTCACCACCAACAAGCATTAAACATGAGCGAAAAATTATCAGCCATCATTGTTGACGATGAGGAATTTGCCAGAGAAAATTTGCGCATGATGATAGAAGATTATTGCCCCAATGTGAATCTCGTTGGCATTGCTTCTTCTGCTGCTCAGGCACGTCAATTGATCGAGGATCAAAATCCGGAAGTGGTATTTCTGGATATCATGATGCCCGGTGAAGACGGATTTATGTTTTTGCAAAGCATTGAGTCGCGCAAGTTCCATGTCATTTTTACTACCGCATTTCGCGATTATGCATTGAGGGCGATCAAAGAGAGCGCTCTTGATTATCTGGAGAAGCCTATTGATATTGACGAGTTGCAGAGAGCTGTGGCGAAGGCAATAGAAATTCAGGATCAAAAAAAAACGACAAAAATTCCTGAGACGCGACTGGAAAAAATATTGGAAAACATTGCGCTTACCAATACCGTTGAGAAGACCGTGGTTCCCACCAAAGATGGGTTGGCAATAGTGAAAAATAGTGAGATCATGCATCTCGAGGCATTTGAAAATTACACAACTCTTTATCTTGTTGGTGGAAAAAAATATGTCAGCAGCAAAAGCATAAAAGTTTTTGAAGACAAACTAGATCCGAACATGTTTTTCCGCGTCCATAAGTCACACATCATCAACATGGCGCATCACCTGAAGGAATTGAATCGAACGGAAGGCAATATTGCCGTACTATCGGATGGTACTCAGGTCCCTGTAGCCCGCCGCAAATTGCAAGAGTTCATGGAGAAATTATCGAGTATTGGATGAGGAGGCGAAGGCAACTATATAACAAGATCGCTCTTCTTACCAGGCATGTTGTCATTGGCCGATTGGCCGATAATTGGATGTCAATGAACAATCAACATCTCAGTTTATTAAAGCGAATTATGCCAGCACGCATACCTGCACTTCTATTGGGTTTTTCAATTCTCATATGCACAGTGGTGAACGCACAGCAGTTCACTTTTATTCAGTATAGCCTCAAGGAAGGCTTGCCGCAGTCGCAGGTCAGATGTATGACACAAGACAGTCGGGGATTTATCTGGATAGGAACTTTGGGTGGAATTTCAAAGTTCGACGGACGGAAATTTGTCAATTATGATCGACGGGATGGCCTTCTGAATAATCAGATCAATTGTGTGATAGAATTGAGCAATGGAACAATAGCCGCCGGATCCAATGGTAGTTTCATTCTGATCAATGGTGCGGGTGTCATTAGCGTTCCGCTCGGGGATCGACATCGCGAATCCACCATCAATACACTTTTCGAAAACAATGGGCGGATTTGGATCGGTATGGAAAATGGTCTGTTGTGTTATTCAATGGGCGAGAACAAATTTGTTGAAATGGATCAGTCATATGAAACATTATCGGAACAACATATCAAAGCAATATTGGCACGCAATGATGACGAACTTTTTGTACTGACTAAAGAAAAATTGTATTTGCAAAAGGGCGAGGTGCTGAGCGTCTTCTTTCAACCACAAAATACAGAAACCACATTTTTTGATGCGGTCTTTTCAAAAGACGGAACGTTTTGGCTTGCGGCCAAAGGTGAAGGTCTTATCAGGCTTTCAAGTGACGGTAGGCAGCACGTCAATTATTTAGACCACACGGATCTCACTACAAATCTCATCACTGGATTACTGGTGGATAAGCATGATCACATCTGGATGACTTCGCGCTATGGATTTTACGAGTTCGATGGGACCCGATTTAAATCATACACCGAGAAAAATGGGGTAAAGTCTCCGGATGTGCGAGACATCATTCAGGATAGAGAGGGCAATTTTTGGATCGGTACATATGGCGCAGGATTGCTCCGCTTCACAGGCCGCGGATTCAGTAGCTATACAACAAGTGATGGACTGCCCGGTGACGCAGTGATGTCAGTCACCCAGGACACATCTGGTGCTTTGTGGTTTTCGACTTTTGATAAAGGCATATCAAATTTTAAAGATGGCGAATTTCAACAATTCAGTCTTGCCGAATTGACCGACAACAAGCGCATTTGGTCGAGTGTAATGGATCACACCGGCGCGTTGTGGTTTGGTTCTTCTGATGGATTATTTCGGCACACCAAGGGGCAATTCAATCGCTTCGGTGAAGAAGATTCCATCAGCAATACAATGATTCTATCCTTGTTTGAGGATGCTTCGAATAAATTGTGGATTGGGACAAACAAGGGATTGACCACATTTGAGAATGGTGAATTCACTCGAATTTCATCACCCGGTTCACCACAGAAAAAGGTGAGATGCATCAGGCAGGATCATGGAGGTCACTTGTGGTTCGCAGCTATTGACGGTGTATTTAAATATGATGGAAATTCCTTCACCCTGTATTCCCAGAAAGATGGCCTTCCCGAAAATTCTACAAACTGCATCGAAATTGATGAGCACAACAGAATTTGGGTGGGTACTCAAAATGGAATTTCAATCCTTAGTTCGTCACAATTTATTTCATCGCAGATAGATGACAACTCAGGTTCTAACGTTGTCAACTTCTTGAAATATTTCGATCGGCAGATGTGGATCGGGACAAATAATGGTTTGTATAGTATTGAGCTGTCGAAAGACATGAATGAGCATGCGCCGGTTTTTAGGCATTACGGAATTGACGATGGTTTGCGAAGTATGGAAACCAATCTCAACGCGGTTTTTGTGGATAGCGAAAAACGTTTTTGGTTTGGCACAACAGAGGGTGTTACAATACTTAATACTGCAGAACTTCAAAAGCAGCGCGACATATTTGGTCCACTGCTGAATATGGTCAATGTTCAGATCAATCTGCAGGATGTGGATTGGTCAAAAGGATTCAATCAAAGAAGTGAATTAAATGGTCTTGCAATCAATCCTACATTTCTTTACAAGCAAAACCACATCACATTTTATTTTACGGGAATTTCAACGACACATCCGGCCAATGTGGTCTATCAATACATGCTGGAAGGTTTGGACGAAGATTGGAAAACGCCAACCGACTTTGGTTTTGCAACATACAGCAATTTGCCATACAAGGATTTTGTTTTCAAAGTGAAGGCAATGAGTGCCGAAGGCTTATGGAGTGAAACAGTCTCGTACCCGTTTTCTGTTAAACCACCTTTTTGGCTGAGATGGTGGTTCATCTTGCTCGAAGTGATAACTGCAATGTCTATTGTGGGGTATGTTGTTTATAATAGAAGAAAAGCGCAAAAGGAGAAAAGAGAAAAGGAATGGTTTGAGATCAAATCGAAAATGCTGGCGCTTGAGCAGCAGTCACTCAACAGCAGCATGAATAGACATTTCGTCTTCAACGCACTCAATTCAATTCAGTATTATATCAATCGTCAGGACAGACTGGCCGCGAATAAATACCTGAGTGATTTTGCGCGATTGATTCGGAAAAATCTTGACAGCAGCGAGGACAACCTCACTTCACTGCGCGATGAGATTGAACGCCTTGAGCTCTATATGAAACTGGAACACATGAGATTTCAGGACAAATTTGAATATAAAATCAACATCGATCCTTCGCTGAACCTCGATCAGGTGAAGGTTCCGGCTATGCTTATTCAACCCTTCCTCGAAAATTCCATTTGGCATGGATTGCTCCCAAAGGATTCACAAGGCAAAGTGGTGGTAGACATAGTCAAAAGCAATGGAAACCTGGAATTCACAATTACTGACAACGGTATTGGTATCGAGAACTCGTTAAAGAACAAAACAACGACCGACAGCCATATTTCCAAGGGCATGGAAATCACCCAAAGTAGAATAGACCTGATAAAAAAGACTACTGGCCAAACTATTGAATTGCTCGGCCCATACCAGATTCACGCAAATGATGAAGGCGAAGATGGAACCAGAGTTCGGATATTATTGCCGCTAAATTTCCACGAACTTTTTCACCCTTAGGCTTGTATAAGTCAATATACCGATTATATTTGTTTTGTATTATGGCGAAAAGTCTGAAATATTTCCTAAGTGTGATTGTCTTGGTGGCATTCTTTTCTTCTTGTAAAAAGGATGAAGAGCTCTGCGGATTCAAGGAAGAGCCTGTCAATACAGAGAAGATGATGACGGAAGGCGATAAGGAAACTACAATTCAGATAAATCCTTCACTGCGCGATGGAGGTACAGAAACAGAAAGCGACAATCCTGATCTCGATGGCAATGGCATTTCAGATGACGATGACGATGAAAGTGATGACGATAAATCCGGGAAAGTAAAATCCAATTAAATAATATTGAAACTGACCTCAGGTCAGTTTTTTTTTGTTCCTTTGATTCTGT
>JAYTMF010000171.1:0-4793 GCA_043728755.1 Flavobacteriales bacterium | reverse complement strand
GTGCTGCCCTGTTTTTCGGAACGAATCTTTTCTTTTACACCGTTTACGAATCCGCATGTTCACATGCATACTCATTCGCCTTCATCTGTTTTTTCATTTATCTGGCGGATATATCCATCAGAACGAAAACAAAAAAATCGTTCATTCTATTGGCGATTACCGCCGGAATGGTCTTTCTGATACGACCTTCCAACGCCATCGTTTTGCTGTCGTTGCCCTTCATCGCCGGAAGCTCCAGGGCTTTCATGGATTGGTTCAAAACCGCATTGAGATTGCCGATTCTTGTTCCAACCGTCATCGCCGGTATGAGTGTTGTGTTCATCCAGTTGCTGTTGAACTATCTTCAATGTGGTTCATGGGTAGTGGATGGATATCCTTTAGAAACATTTTATTTCCTGCAACCCGAATTGATCAATATGTGGTTCAGCTATCGCGCTGGAGTGCTGATCTGGTCGCCCGTTGTGATATTGTCACTTGTCGGATTGATTCATTTATTCCTGAAAAACAAATTCAAACTATTCACATTTCTGGCATTCATGTTTGTGAACAGCTGGATCATTTCATCTTGGTGGGCATGGCATTATTCCGGAACATTTGGTATGCGGCCCATGGTTGATTATATGGCCTTTTTCGTGATCCTTCTCTGCTATTCTTTAACACTTTTCAATTCTATTTTCTGGAGAATCATTTCACTTGCAATACTTGCTGCACTCGCCGTAATTGGCAATACATTGAATATTCAGAAAATTCGAGAAATTGTTCATTATGATAATATGACCAAAGAAAAATTCTGGTACATCTTCATGCGCACAGAACCGAAGTATTCATTTCGATTATCAGAACCCTATGCCCCGGCTGCGCCAAAACCATATGACAAAATTCTGGTGAAGCACTTCTCATTCATACCACCGCACAACTCGGAAAATTTTCCGGAGCCCTATCCAAACTTCAATGCTATAAATGAAATAGAATATGAGGGTACAGGCGACGCAACGCTGGTGAAGGTCGATCTGGGGAATATGCGCGGATTCAAAAACTACTACTTCGAGATGCAGATGAAAACATTCTACCCAACACTGAATGACGATGCGGAATTGATCGTGCAATTCAAAGCGGACGGTGAAGTGCTATACACTTTTGGGTTTCTTCCATTACAACCTCACTTCAGAACGAATTATTGGAACGACATTAAGTTCAGTTTGAAAACAGAAGATTCAATGGAAAATTTGGATGAAGTCGTCTTGCTGATTCACAATAAAGATCGCCAGATATTCTTTCAACAGCTGGAAATCACGCTAGCCAATTTCTAAAACATCACTCAAATTGCACCAATGAGAAACGCCCCGAACGTTTCCGGGGCGGTTCATTTGCTTAACCTTAATTAACCTTAACTACTCTTAAACAGAGAAGCGCGTTGAGTATCGTAGAATTTTATTCTTTCTTCATAATTGTATAACCACAGTTGATACGGCAATATTCTTTGTTGGGTTACAAATAATACCAATATGATTTATAAAGCTGGCCAATATTTGAGAAAACATACAGTGGTAATTGCCGATGGATGCCAGTGTTTAGTTCAATCTCGCTAAGCAAAGATTGGACTATTACACTTGTCCAATCGGTATAAGAAAAAATAAACTTTGGAAATACTATAGGGGATTCAAAACACAATATGGGCATCCAGAGCAAGAGTTACGCTTATGGCTGATCGCCAATTAGGTTGGAAATTGGCATTGGGAGAAGCTGTTGATCCATGGCGTCGATTGCCACATTGGGGAAATATTAAAAAAGAAGAAGCCTCCACGTTTGGAGGCTGTCTTCAATGCTTTTTAACGGATTGCTTAATTAACCAAAATGAAACATTCTACATGGTGTTGAACGGTGGTAAAAATGAAAAGGTTTCACTTATGGCAAAAAAAATAAATCTCCTATATATAACAGACGTTTCGGCAGGACCTGCTTTTTGAAATCCATCACCTAAACCTCCACCAATACCTCTGCATCTATCTTTTTGCGAAAGACCATTTGGCCATCAAATACATCGAGCACTACGGGTTCCGACTTGTCGATTTTACCACTGAGGATATACTTCGAAAGTTCGTTCATGACTTCCTTCTGGATAACGCGCTTTACAGGACGTGCACCATATTGAGGATCATATCCTTTCTCTGCTAAGTAATTCAGCGCATGAGAAGTGATGACCAAGTGTATATCTGACTTCTCTAATCTATGTGAAAGTAAATGCAATTGCAACTTCACAATTTCAGCAATCTGTTCTTTGTGAAGTGGAGTAAACATGATGACTTCATCAATGCGATTCAAAAACTCCGGGCGCAATGACGACTTGACCGTCAACATCACTTCGGCTTTTGTCTTCTCGAACAATTCAAGATCATCCGCATCTTTGGGATTGTCATAATTCTCCTGAATGATATTCGATCCAAGATTGCTCGTCATGATGACAATGGTATTTTTAAAATTCACCAATCGACCTTTAGAATCGGTAAGTCGTCCGTCGTCCAGCACTTGCAGGAGAATATTGAATACATCCGGGTGAGCTTTTTCTATTTCATCAAGGAGTAAAACAGAATACGGTTTTCTTCTCACCGCTTCGGTGAGTTGTCCGCCTTCGTCGTAACCGACATATCCCGGAGGCGCGCCCACAAGGCGACTTACAGAATGACGTTCCTGATATTCGCTCATATCTATTCGCGTCATGGCATTATCGTCATTAAATAAAAACTCACTCAATGCCTTCGCCAATTCCGTTTTTCCCACACCTGTAGTTCCGAGAAATATGAATGATCCAATTGGTTTTCTCTCATCACTTAAACCAGAACGACTTCTTCGCACGGCGTCACTCACAGCCTGTATCGCTTCATGCTGACCAACAACACGTTTACCTAACTCATCTTCAAGTCGCAATAATTTCGCACGTTCGCTTTCTACCAATGCTTTCACAGGAATGCCAGTCCATCTTGAAACAACATCGGCAATTTCCTCTGGATCCACTTCTTCCTTGAGCATTTTCGAATTGGCTTGTAATTCCAAAAGCTTGACGCGAAACTCTTCAATTTTCGATTCCTGTTCTTTGATGCGGCCATATCTGATTTCCGCAACAAGACCATAGTTTCCTTCCCTTTCCGCATGTTCTGCCTGTTGCTTCAAATCTTCAATTGCAGACTTTGCGCTTTGAATCACTTCTACCACATCCTTTTCGCCTTGCCATTTTGCGGTAAGATCATTTCTCTCTTCACTGAACTCCGAAATACTCTTGTTCAATTCGTTGAGACGGGTTTGATTATTTTCTCGTTTGATGGCTTCCCTCTCAATTTCGAGTTGCATTATTTTTCTCTCAATCTCATCAAGCGCAATTGGTTTTGAATTGATCTCCATGCGCAGTTTGGCGGCGGCCTCATCGATTAAATCAATAGCTTTGTCTGGAAGAAAACGATCGGTAATATACCGTTGAGAAAGCTCAACAGCGGCGATGATGGCATCGTCAGTGATTTGCACTTTGTGGTGATTCTCGTACTTCTCTTTTAATCCACGAAGGATAGAAATAGCAGCATCTCGATCCGGCTCTTCGATCATCACTTTCTGGAATCGACGTTCCAAAGCTTTGTCCTTCTCAAAATATTTCTGATACTCATTCAAGGTAGTTGCACCTATGGCTTTTAACTCACCTCTTGCCAAAGCGGGCTTCAAAATATTCGCGGCATCCATAGCGCCTTCACCACCTCCGGCACCAACAAGTGTGTGTATCTCATCGATAAACAGGACGATTTCACCTTCACTTTTTTGGACCTCATTCACAACAGACTTAAGGCGCTCTTCGAATTCACCTTTGTACTTCGCACCTGCGATCAGTGCGGCCATATCCAACGAATAAATCTGTTTGGTCTTTAGATTCTCTGGTACATCACCGTTGATGATGCGATGCGCTATGCCTTCTGCAATCGCTGTCTTACCTGTTCCGGGTTCACCTATTATAAGAGGATTGTTCTTCGTTCTTCTTGAAAGAATTTGCATAACACGGCGAATTTCTTCATCGCGACCAATAACAGGATCCAACTTGCCATCGCGTGCGAGTTTGTTTAAGTTCTTCGCATATTTCTCGAGTGTGTTGTATGTCTCCTCCTGAGAATGAGAAGTCACCCGCGCGCCTTTGCGCAATTCAGTAATTGCCTTTTTGAGATCTTTGATGGTCACGCCGCTATCGCGCATCATCTGTGACGCTTTGTCTTTACCTTCGGCAATGGCCAACAACAAATGTTCAATGCTTACAAATTCGTCGTTGAATTCCTTCAGATAATTCTGCGAACGATTAATCGCGGTATTTGCTTCAGATGACAATGACATTTGTCCACCCGAAACCTGCGGTAGAGAGTCGAGCATTTTATCCAATGCCAATTCAAGAACTTTGACGTTTACATTCATCTTCTTGAGAAGAAAAGGAGTTACATTTTCGTCAATTTCCATGATACCTCTGAGTAGGTGTGCGTTCTCAATTGTTTGATGCTCTTTCTCTAGCGCAATTTGCTGCGCCTTCTGAATGGCTTCTTGTGTCTTTAGTGTGAATTTTGAATTGTCCATGTTTTCAAATAATTGTAACCCGCAGCTATCAATAGATGCACCACGAGAATTGAGCGGAATTTATGTCGCACATTTTTTAAAATAACTGACGAATGTTTCATCAGAAAAGAAATTCTCAGCGTTTTTGTCAGTCGTTCGGTAAAAAAACCGATGAATTGTTCCACATTGAAGATCCATTTCGCGCCTAAATTCGCCAC
>JAYTMF010000170.1:0-1925 GCA_043728755.1 Flavobacteriales bacterium | reverse complement strand
CACCATCAAAGGCGCATCGGAAAGTTCGTTGATGACTCCTTTTTCCATTCAAGCCAATGGAATATTGCCCGCGGATCTTAATGCTTATTTCCCCTTTACTGCCGGACTTGCAAATGATGCCGGCGCCATCTCGCCTACAGACATTACAGGCCAACATTATGAGCCCGCAAGTACAGGAAAAATAGATCAATCGAAGACAATCATCAGAACCGGATCACAAGGAGAAACGGCATTTGGATTTGGAACGAATTTCCGTGATATGATCTATTTCGGTATGACAGTCAATTTTCAAAGTATAAGATTCGTAGAAAAAGGAAGTTACTCTGAAAATTATGAAGCATCGCAACCGGTCAGTTCAATCTTATACACAGAAACACTGCGATCAGATGGCACAGGCGTGAATGCGAAATTCGGCTTCCTTGTTAAACCTTCACCATGGCTTCGCGTGGGCGCGGCATATCACAGTCCTTCCAGAATACTGCTGCATGAGACCTATTCTACGGAAATGAGTTCAACACATGCTTCAAGCAGCAATGTTGGTCTCACTTATTCATCTCCTGATCTCATCACGGATTATGTAGTGCGCACTCCATCGGTTCTGATGGCGAACACTGCATTCATCATGGGAAAAATAGGTGTTGTCAGTGCCGATTATGAATACACGAATTACGATCGTATTCGCATGCGTGGTTCAGCTACCAATGATTACGATTACGCCGATGAAAATAATGTGATTGGAAGTATATACCGAAGCACACATAAAGTGCGTGCCGGTGTCGAATTCCGATTGTTGAGTTTCTACTATTTGCGCACGGGTGCGATGTATCAGCAAAGTCCTCTGATCAATGAAGTAGGTGGAATTAACGATCCCATCATTACCTATACCGGAGGCTTAGGATTTCGCAACGATTATTTCTTCGTAGATCTCGGAATGGGTTTCAGCAAGAAGCAGTCGAATTACTACTTATATGACCCACGTTTTGTGCAACCGGCTATCATCAAAACAAATTACAACACCGGCGTGTTGTCCATCGGCTACCGTTTGTGATGGGGAACTTCACCTTTGCTCTATCCGTCTAATACCGATTGGACAAGTGTAATAGTCCAATCTCTGCTTCGCCAGATTGAACTAAACACGTGTATCCATCGGCATTTACCACTGTATGATTTCTCAAACATTGGCCTGTTTTATAAATCACATGGGTATAAGTATATAAAACGATGCTCAGATTATACTGCGTTCTTCCCTCAGGTATTTTCTGATGGCATAATGACCAACATAGATCAATGGTGTTAGCGCTATTGCAATAATTAATTTCAATACATAATTCGTGGGAGCAATTTGCAGGAAAGCTTTGAACGACAATGTTCCCGGTAAGACAAAACCGATATACAGAACAATGAATGAATCAAAGAGCTGAGAAATAACAGTTGAACCGGTGCTTCTCAACCATATCATTTTGTTACCCGTCTTACTTTTTATCCAGGCAAACAATGTTGTGTCGAGTATCTGAGAAAACAAAAAAGCGGTGATGCTTCCTACAATAATCCATCGGCTCTGACCAAATACCTTGTTGTATTCCATATCGTTCGCAGTAAAAGCACTTACTTCAGTATTTGCAGGAATAGCCATTGAGATCACGACGATTATAAAACAATAACCTATCAACGCAGACGTAATCCAGGAAAGTCGTTTGATGGCTTGCTTTCCATAAAATTCATTGATCAGATCGGTTACAAGAAATACTACTGGCCAGGGCAACACGCCAATAATGGTAACGAAGGGTCCTATTTCACCTCCAAAGAAATTAAACGACAGCGGAATATCAACGAGCTTATTACTAATCAACTCTGCTGTTACAGCGTTGGTAATAAAGAATCCCGCGAGCGCTATGAACAACCATTGGCGCCGTGTGCCCGAATTA
>JAYTMF010000169.1:0-8227 GCA_043728755.1 Flavobacteriales bacterium | reverse complement strand
TTCTTCTTATCTTTTGTTTCAATGATTACTTTCTCAGAGAAACCGGTTTGCTCATCAAGCTCTGTTTTGAAAGTGATACTTTCTTCAAGTGCATCGAAATTCACAACACCGTCTTCTTCCGTGATGATCACACTGTTGTATGGATCCCAGTCGCAGATAAGGTCGCCTTTTTTCACAGCTTTGCCTGGTTTCATTTTCAGCGTTGCACCATACGGAATGTTCGCACTGGTGAGAACCTGACCTGTTTTTTCATCGAGAATTTTCATCTCAGAAGAACGCGAAACAACGATGGTTTTTAAATCGCCACTTTCTGTCATCATTTCCACTGATCGCAATTCTTCGATCTCGAGGTTTCCTGCATATTTCGCTCTGATTTCTTGCTCGATAGCACCACCGCCTGCAGCACCACCTGTGTGGAAGGTGCGAAGGGTAAGCTGTGTTCCAGGCTCACCGATAGACTGTGCCGCAATAACGCCGGCAGCAAGTCCTTCTTGAACAAGCTTCGCTGTTGCAAGGTCACGTCCATAGCATTTCGCACAGACTCCACGCTTGCTTTCGCAAGTGAGAACCGAACGAATTTCTACTTCTTCGATGCCTGCAGCGCGTATTGCATCTGCCACGAATTCATTGATCTGATCGCCTGTTTCTACAAGAAGTTCTCCTGTTTCAGGATGCAATACATCATGAACGGAAGTACGACCGAGTATTCTGTCTTCCAATGTTTCTACAACCTCATCCGCTTTCTTCAATGCTGAAGCTACAATACCGCGAAGGGTACCGCAATCCACCTCATTGATGATCACATCTTGGGCAACGTCCACAAGACGGCGCGTGAGGTAACCGGCATCAGCCGTCTTAAGGGCCGTATCCGCGAGACCTTTACGGGCACCGTGGGTCGAGATAAAGTACTCAAGGATCGAAAGTCCTTCTTTGAAGTTCGCAAGGATCGGGTTTTCGATAATGTCCTGACCACCCATAGCAGCATTTTTTTGCGGCTTGGCCATCAGTCCTCTCATACCAGCCAGCTGACGAATCTGCTCTTTAGAACCACGCGCTCCAGAGTCAAACATCATGTAAATGCTGTTGAATCCTTCCTGGTCGCTCTTAATGCGATCCATGAGAATGTTGGTCAACTTCGAGTTGGTATTCGTCCAAATATCAATCACTTGATTGTAACGCTCGTTGTTGGTGATCAGACCCATGTTGTAGCTGTCAAAGACCTCTTGTACTTTCTTACCGGCTTCTTCAACCAATTTCACCTTCTCGGGTGGAATGATTACGTCGGTGAGTTTGAACGACAAACCACCTTTGAATGCCCAGTAGTAACCAAGGTCTTTCATGTCATCAAGGAATTTCGCAGTGCGGGCAATACCCACATACTTTAAAATGTCTCCGATGATATCGCGAAGTGCTTTCTTAGTAAGAAGTTGATTGATAAAACCAACTTCATTCGGCACAAGGCGATTGAAAATTACGCGTCCACAAGTGGTATCGATGATGGAGGAATTTCCTGCCACATCTGTCCAACGCACTTTGATTTTCGCGTGGAGGTCGAGTTGGCCTTCGTTAAATGCGATGGTAACTTCTTCCTCTGAATAATATGTTCTGTTCTCACCAAGTGCAGGATGCTCCTTGGTTCCGGTTCTCTCTTTGGTGATGTAATAAAGTCCCAAAACCATGTCCTGTGAAGGTACCGTGATAGGCGCGCCATTCGCAGGGTTGAGGATATTGTGTGAAGCAAGCATCAACAATTGGGCTTCTAGTATCGCAGCACTGCCTAGTGGTACGTGAACAGCCATCTGGTCACCGTCAAAGTCAGCGTTGAATGCCGTACAAACCAACGGGTGAAGCTGAATTGCTTTTCCTTCGATTAGTTTAGGCTGAAAGGCCTGTATACCTAAACGGTGTAAGGTAGGAGCACGGTTGAGAAGAATCGGATGACCCTTCAATACGTTTTCTAAAATGTCCCAAACAACCGCTTCTTTCTTATCTACAATTTTCTTTGCTGACTTCACTGTTTTTACAATACCTCTTTCAATCATCTTGCGGATGATGAACGGCTTGAAAAGCTCGGCAGCCATATCCTTAGGAATTCCGCATTCGTGCAGTTTCAACTCAGGACCTACAACAATCACCGAACGTGCAGAGTAGTCAACACGCTTTCCAAGAAGGTTCTGACGGAAACGGCCCTGCTTTCCTTTCAATGAATCTGAAAGGGACTTCAGCGGGCGGTTGCTTTCTGTCTTTACAGCCGATGATTTACGGCTATTATCGTATAAAGAATCCACAGCTTCCTGAAGCATACGCTTCTCGTTACGCAGAATCACTTCCGGTGCTTTGATCTCCACAAGTCTTTTCAGACGGTTGTTGCGGATGATCACACGACGGTATAGGTCATTTAAATCAGAAGTTGCAAAACGGCCACCATCCAAAGGAACGAGTGGACGAAGTTCAGGTGGTATAACAGGAACCACTTTCGTAATCATCCATTCCGGACGATTGTTCACACGGGTGTTGGCATCACGGAAAGCTTCTACAACCTGAAGGCGCTTCAACGCTTCATTCTTTCTCTGCTGTGATGTCTCAACACTTGCTTTATGTCGCAGTTCGTAAGACAACTCGTCCAATTTCACTCGCGAAAGCAGATCATAAAGTGCTTCAGCACCCATTTTCGCTACGAATTTGTTTGGGTCTTTGTCGTCGAGGTATTGATTGTCCTTCGGAAGTTTCTCGGAAGCATCGAGGAACTCGTCTTCAGTGATAAAATCATATTCGTTGAGTGGAACACCCTCAGCGTTGGTAGCCGGGCCGACATTTACAACAACATAACGCTCGTAATAAATGATCTGATCAAGCTTCTTTGTAGGAAGACCTAAGAGATATCCGATTTTATTTGGTAATGAGCGGAAATACCAGATGTGCGCTACAGGTACGCTCAATGTGATATGTCCGGTACGCTCACGACGTACTTTCTTTTCTGTCACCTCAACACCACAACGGTCGCATACGATTCCCTTGTAGCGGATTCGCTTGTATTTACCACAGTGGCACTCATAGTCTTTTACCGGACCAAAGATCTTTTCACAGAAAAGTCCATCACGTTCCGGCTTATACGTACGGTAGTTGATGGTTTCCGGCTTCAATACCTCACCATGTGAACGCTCAAGAATTTCTTCCGGCGAGCTTAGACTAATGGTGATAGATTTGAAATCACTGTTTGGGCGTATTATTTTTTTTGCTTGAAGCATGTTTTATTTTTTTCTAATCGTTAAGAGCAATTTTTATTTTCATGTCTTGCACCGTGATAGACAACAGGAGAGTTGTCCGCGGATCAATTCTGATTCAAAGTAATGTTCAAACCAAGACCTCGCAATTCATGAAGCAATACATTGAATGATTCAGGAATGCCCGGTAATGGCATGTTCTCACCTTTCACGATGGCTTCGTAAGCTTTCGCTCTACCCATTACATCGTCAGATTTCACCGTCAGGATTTCTTGCAGGATGTTGGCAGCACCGAATGCCTCGAGCGCCCAAACCTCCATCTCTCCAAAACGCTGACCACCGAACTGGGCTTTACCACCCAATGGCTGCTGCGTAATAAGCGAGTATGGTCCGATAGAACGTGCATGCATCTTGTCGTCAACCATGTGGCTCAGTTTGATCATGTAGATCACACCTACTGTTGCCGCCTGCTCGAATCTTTCTCCTGTGCCACCGTCGTAGAGGTATGTTACACCCCAATCCGGAACACCAGCCTCATCCATGTGATGCTTGATATCGTCTAGAGAAGCTCCGTCGAAAATAGGTGTAGCGAAACGCTTACCCATTATCTGTCCGGCCCATCCAAGTACGGTTTCATAGATCTGTCCAAGGTTCATACGTGAAGGTACACCCAATGGGTTGAGTACAATGTCAACCGGTGTTCCGTCTTCCAGAAATGGCATGTCCTCATCACGCACAATACGTGCAACGATACCCTTGTTTCCGTGACGGCCGGCCATCTTATCACCCACACGCAGCTTACGCTTCTGTGCGATATAAACTTTTGCAAGCTTTACGATACCTGCAGGAAGTTCATCTCCAACTGTCAACTGGAATTTCTTGCGCTTATAAGAGCCAAGTAATTCGTTGTTTCTCATGTTGAAATTGTGAACACAACGCTTCACTAGACTATTGATAGCATCATCCTTTGTCCATGCTTCCGCATTCACCACGCTGAAATCAACTGTAGAGAGCGATTTCGCAGTGAATTTGGTACCTTTCTTTATCTGCTCTTCTTTGAAGTAGTTGTAAACTCCCTGGCAAGTTTGATCTTTAACGATAGTGATCAATTTGTCGACCAGCACCTTTTTCAGATCAGCCACTTCCGTCGCGTGTTCTTTATCAAGTGCCTCAATTATTGCCTTATCGTTTGTCTTAATTGTCTTTTTGTCCTTGATGGTACGTGAGAACAATTTCTTGTCGATCACCACACCTGTTGCACTTGGTGGAACTTTAAGAGAAGCGTCCTTCACATCACCGGCTTTGTCACCGAAGATTGCACGAAGAAGTTTTTCTTCAGGAGTCGGATCGGTTTCTCCTTTAGGAGTGATCTTACCGATAAGAATATCGCCTTCTTTCACTTCAGCACCCACACGGATGATTCCGTTTTCGTCAAGGTCTTTAGTAGCTTCCTCACTTACGTTAGGAATATCTGCCGTCAATTCCTCAACGCCGCGCTTGGTATCACGTACTTCTGTAGTGTACTCATCAACGTGAATAGAGGTGAAGATGTCGTCACGCACTACACGCTCCGAGATCACGATAGCATCCTCGAAGTTGTAACCTTTCCATGGCATGAAAGCCACTTTCAGATTGCGACCGATAGCCAATTCTCCACCTTTGGTAGAATAGCCTTCCACCATGATCTGACCTTTCGTCACACGCTCTCCTTTCGTCACAAGCGGACGAAGGTTTACGGTTGTGCTTTGGTTGGTCTTGAGGAATTTGCGGATTGTGTACGTGATTGTCGGCGAGTTGAAGCTAACGATCTCGTCCTCTTCACTACGCTTATACTTAACGCGGATCTCTGTTGCATCAACGTATTCAACAACGCCATCGCCTTCAGCTGAAAGCAATACACGTGAGTCAGCTGCAACGCGGCTTTCAAGACCTGTTCCAACAATCGGTGCTTCAGGACGCATCAAAGGCACGGCCTGACGCATCATATTTGATCCCATCAGAGCACGGTTGGCATCATCATGCTCCAAAAATGGAATCAAAGATGCCGCGATCGATGCAATCTGGTTTGGAGCAACGTCCATCAGACTGAGGTTGTCCGGTGATGTAACCGGGAAATCCCCTTCAAGACGTGCTTTTACTGTCTTGGTAAGGAAATGTCCTTTTTCGTCAATTATCGCATTCGCCTGCGCGATTGTCTTAGTGTCCTCGTCCTCGGCTGTGAGGTAAGTAACACCGCTGTTGTTCATCACCGCTTTACCGTTTTCTACTTTACGGTAAGGTGTTTCGATGAATCCGAGGCGGTTGATTTTGGCATATACACAAAGAGAGGAGATCAGACCAATGTTCGGTCCTTCCGGTGTCTCAATGGTGCAAAGTCGGCCGTAGTGAGTATAGTGAACGTCACGTACCTCGAAACCTGCTCTTTCACGTGAAAGACCGCCGGGTCCAAGTGCCGACATGCGGCGCTTGTGCGTGACTTCAGCCAATGGATTTGTTTGGTCCATGAACTGTGACAACTGGTTCGTTCCGAAAAACGAGTTGATTACCGATGATAATGTCTTTGCATTGATAAGGTCAATAGGAGTGAAGACCTCATTGTCACGAACGTTCATACGCTCGCGAATTGTACGTGCCATACGCGCAAGACCCACTGCGAATTGATTGTAGAGTTGCTCACCCACCGTGCGGACACGACGGTTGGACAGGTGATCAATATCATCGACATCAGCCTTGGAGTTCACCAATTCGATGAGATACTTAATGATCTGAATGATATCGTCTTTTGTCAGCGTACGGTTCTGTGAATTGGTGTTTCCGAGTTTTCTGTTGATACGGAAACGTCCAACCTCACCCAGATCATAACGCTGTTCTGAGAAGAAGAGCTTGTCGATTACGCCACGTGCAGTCTCCAAATCTGGTGGTTCTGCATTACGCAACTGACGGTAGATATATTCTACGGCTTCTTTTTCTGAGTTGGAAGTGTCTTTTTGAAGCGTGTTGTGGATCAACGTGAAATCCGCTGAGCTGGATTCTTCCTTATGAAGGATGATTGCTTTCGCTCCGCTATCCACGATCAAATCGATGTGCTGATTTTCGAGAACGGTTTCGCGGTCAAGAACAACCTCGTTACGTTCGATAGAAACCACCTCACCGGTGTCCTCATCCACGAAATCTTCGATCCATGTTTTCAAAACACGAGCTGCAAGGCGTCGACCAAGCACACGCTGGATACCCGCTTTGGAAACTTTCACTTCTTCAGCAAGGTTGAAGATCTCAAGGATCTGACGATCGCTTTCATATCCGATTGCACGAAGAAGTGTCGTTACCGGAAGTTTTTTCTTACGGTCGATGTACGCATACATCACGTTGTTGATGTCCGTTGCAAACTCGATCCATGATCCACGGAAAGGAATGATACGGGCACTATATAATTTGGTGCCATTCGCGTGGCGGCTTTGTCCGAAGAACACGCCGGGTGAACGGTGAAGCTGTGATACGATCACACGCTCAGCACCATTTACCACGAATGAACCCTGAGGTGTCATATATGGGATTGTTCCTAGATACACGTCCTGCACGATAGTTTCGAAATCCTCGTGTTCCGGATCAGTGCAATAGAGTTTCAACTTAGCCTTCAGGGGTACACTGTAGGTAAGTCCACGCTCGATACATTCTTCGATCGTATAACGCGGCGGATCGATGAAGTAATCGAGAAACTCCAGTACAAACTGGTTTCTGGTATCTGTGATGGGGAAGTTTTCCGAGAATACTTTGTAGAGTCCCTCGTTACTTCGGTTTTCGGGATTGGTCTCCAATTGGAAGAATTCCCGGAAAGATGCCAATTGAATTTCCAGAAAATCCGGATATTCATAGAAGCTTTTGGTAGATGAGAAATTGTGTCTCTCGTCTGTTTTTTTCAGTGTTGCCAGGTCCTGTAGGTTTTTTTTAATTGTTCTATTTCGCTTATTAATGACCAAGCGACTCCGCTGAATGATGACTGTCTGCGATCAGACAATGAAAGCCATGTAATGTACAAAGGCCTTTGAAACAAGTTTAGGCCGCCCTTCCACAACGATGTGGAAGGGGGCCTTAACTATCTTAATGAGATGTGATATTACTTAATCTCAACTTTCGCTCCTGCTTCTTCAAGTTGTACTTTCAGAGCATTTGCTTCGTCTTTAGTAACACCGGTCTTCAACGCAGATGGAGCTTTATCAACTGCATCTTTTGCTTCTTTAAGACCAAGACCTGTAAGGTCTTTCACTAATTTCACTACTGCGAGTTTATTAACGCCACACTCGAGGAGGACAACGTCAAATGCAGTTTGCTCTTCTACAGCAGCACCAGCGCCACCGCCAGCACCAGGAGCAGCAACTGCAACTGCAGCAGCAGGCTCGATGCCATACTCGTCTTTAAGGATTGCGGCAAGTTCAGTAACTTCTTTTACTGTGAGGTTCACCAGGCTTTCTGCCATTGCTTTTAAATCAGCCATTTTATTGAAATTTTAAAAAGGTTGTTTGATAATTGATTGATGTTGTTTAGCTCTTTTTTTCCTCGAGTGCTTTAACGAGGCCGGCCACTTTATTTCCGGCACCTGCTTGCAGGGCTGAAATAATGTTTTGGGCAGGAGACTGAAGCATACCGATGATGTCGCCGATGATCTCGTTTTTGCTCTTAAGAGCCACGAGGACATCCAGCTGATCAGCGCCTACATAACAATCTTCCCGAATAAACGCTGCTTTGAAGGCAGGTTTTTCATGTTTCTTCCTGAACTCTTTGATAAGCTTTGCAGGGACATTGCCAACTTCCGAGATCATTACTGCGGTATTACCGTGTAATGAATCGTACATCGGACTAAAATCCTTGCCCTCGACGCGCTCCATAGCCTTTCTGAGAAGTGTGTTTTTTACAACACGCATCTGCACTCCGGCTTTGAAACAATCGCGTCTGAGTTGGCCGGTAGCTTCAGCGTTCAGAGAAGAGGTGTCCGACAAGTAGAAGAT
>JAYTMF010000168.1:0-1318 GCA_043728755.1 Flavobacteriales bacterium | reverse complement strand
ATTTAAAAGACTTTGCGATGGTCGTGCCGGTGCCGGTGGTTCTCGGGCGAAAAGACATTCGCGTAGTAGAACGCCGCATATTTGACGTGCTCAATGATTACTCCGCACCACGACTTGTAGAATACTACGACAACAATCCATGCGGATATGAGATGGTGGAGGAGGATATAAGCCATTGGGGATATCCTTCCATGCGCGAAGTATCCGTGCAATTGTGTTCTGTGGAATCGAAAGAATTCGGCGTGAAAATCGAAGCGCGCTATGAAGTGGATGAGTACGATGTGCTTATACTTTCTGCAACAGAATCCAATGGACTCAAAAACTGGCTCAATGCCAACGGATACAAAATCCCTGATAAGGCAGAAGAGGTACTCGATCCGTATATAAAAAGCAATATGAAATTCTTTGTGGTTAAAGTGAATCTGGAGAAAATGCAAAACAGAAATTCCGAATATCTGAGACCACTCCAACTGTCGTTTGAACATGCAAAGTTCATGTTGCCCTTGCGCCTTGGAATGGCAAACAGCCAGGGTTCTCAGGACATGATCGTTTATGCATTCACAAAGACAGGACGTGTGGAATGCACCAACTATCGCACAGTGAAAATGCCAACGGACAGAAATATTCCATTGTACGTTCAAGCAAAGTTTGGTGATTTCTACAAATCTCTTTTCGAAAAGCAGTATGTAACAGAAGGGCGCAACGCAGTATTTCTTGAGTACGCATGGAATGTGAGTCCATACAATGCTACGCACTGCGATCCTTGCGTAGGACCGCCACCAATCAATACTGATTTTGTTGATGCCGGAGTGAACTGGCTGAATGAAAAAAGTGGACAACCTCTTTCGATTTTCTTCACTCGATTGCATGTGCGCTATAGTCGCGACAAATTCCCTGCTGACCTTCAATTTCAAGTGACACCCAACAGCGAGAACTATCAATGTCGCTACATTCTCACTCATCCTGCACAAGGAGATTTGAGTTGTGACGCCGGACAGGAATATCTTGAAACGCTTTACAACAAAAGGAATCGCGAGATTGATGAAGTATATGCTCTTGCGGGATGGAGCCGTGATGGAAGCGATACTTATCTCAACGAATTTGCTTCGAAGATGAAAGGAAAGAAGGAGATCAAAGAGAAGAAGCAAGATTTTCCATTGATTACTTCATTACCTGATATGCATCTCTGGATGAAAATTGCACTTCCATTCCTATTGTTTCTTTCTGCGGTGTTGGTGCTTTTCAGTGACAGAAAAAAAACACAAGAACACAGTCCTGTGAGCTAATTTTATTGTCCACGAAAGTGTGTATTTGACAT
>JAYTMF010000167.1:0-8865 GCA_043728755.1 Flavobacteriales bacterium | reverse complement strand
GACTGATGACTTGTTGAACGGAGAAGATTTCCATCACATGAAGTTGATCCAAGACCCTTAGCACTTGTATCAAAGTGGCCAGGGTGACTGTTTCGCCTCGCTCCAATAGGCTCAGGGTTGAGCGGCTGATACCGGCGGCACTTGCCAATACATCTTGTGTTTTGTTTTGTTCCATGCGTTGGTGTTTGATAAAAGCACCAATTTGCGCAACCAATGCCTGATCGCTCATAGAGTTCCAGTTTTTGTATGATATATCAGTCATAAAATAAATAATTTCATGTTAGTGAGTGATAAGTCATACAAATATAGAGGAGTTTTCAGTTGCGCGCAAGTTGAATGATAATTCATTCAAAAAGTCTATAATGCGTGCTTAATGAATGCTATATCATTCACAAAGTCGATAAAGGATGAGCGCCATAAAGTATCCGTCTGAATGCACGCCCAAAGCGCAACGGTATCGAAATAAGCGGCCAGAGATTTCACCCAGAATTGTACTGAATGCAATTTTGCGCGCAAGTGGAGAATCCATTTCTCTTCACTCCACCTTCACCGGTTGTATACCAATGTGATTTCTCAAACATTGGCCCGTTTTATAAATCACATTGGTATATGATGTGCTTGCTGTGACCTTTGTTTCCATGATTCTGTGTATTAGAATGAGTCCGTGTCTGGTTTTGCAATTCTATTGGGTACACAGTTGTGTTTTATCACGACCGCGAATTACGAAACTTCTTCACTTCCGCTCTGGCTCATCGCGTTGCCCCTTGGGCGCAAACAATTTCTTTGGACCGGTTTTATGCACGACTGGTTTTGGTGGCTGTTCTTTTTTCTCCGGCGCAGGTCCGCGCAAATGAATCACTAAACCATTGAGAAAATTTCTAAGTAACTGATCGCCGCACTCTTTGTAGTTGGCGTGATCAGGATTGCGAAAAATCGCGCTGAGTTCCGAAGATGACACTTCGAAATCAACGAGCTTTAAGATGAGTATGATATCTGTGTCGCGAAGCTTGAGGGCTACGCGGAGTTTTTTCATGATGTCGTTGTTATCCATGTTGTGAGACTTTTTGGAGGCAGAGATACGAATATTTTTAGATGCAAAGAGCGCTGAGGAGCAGAGGATTTTTTTTTGGACACAGAGATTACAGAAGTGTCGAGATACGCAAAGAATTTGTGATTTGGTGTCTTACCCGAATCTGAATGCACCCTTAAATTTATTAAGACTCTGCGTGTCTCTGCGTCCCATCCAATTTCAATGCAAAGCGCCTTTCAAATCATCAGCAACGATGGAATCGTGCGAGGCGTGATACACCGCCTTGTCATTTTTGATTAAGATAATTTGTGGACTTTGGTGTTGCACACTGAGCTTATCCATGATAGCATTCGAGACATCGCGATGTTCCAGCAGATCGAGATAAAAAAGATCCACTAAATCATCCAGTCCGTGCCATTCGTTTTCGAAATTACTCTTCACCGCGCGGCTGATATAACAACGTGTGCTGTGTTTGAATATCACCTGTGGTTTATCACGCGAGGAGGAGATCACTTCTTCGAGTTGCTCGAGTGATGAAAGAATTTTCCAGTTCATGGTGCAAAATTTTTTATTCGGAGATCCCCACTAAATCGAAGATGAACGCATACTCAAGTGCCACCTCTTTGAGAGCTTCAAACCTTCCACTCTTTCCGCCGTGACCCGCGTCCATATTCACATGAAACAACAACAAGTTGTCGTCAGTTTTTAGTGCGCGAAGTTTGGCTACATATTTTGCAGGCTCCCAGTATTGCACCTGGCTATCCCAGTAACCGGTGGTCACTAGAATGTTCGGATATTTTTTCGCCTCGATGTTGTCATAAGGTGAATACGATTTCATGTAGTCGTAATACTCTTTGTTCTTTGGATTTCCCCACTCGTCAAATTCGAATGTGGTGAGCGGTATGGTTTCATCAAGCATCGTTGTTACGACATCCACAAATGGCACCGCACTCACAATTCCCTTCCACATTTCCGGACGCATATTCGTCACAGCACCCATCAACAAACCACCTGCACTGCCGCCCATGGCGAAGAGCTTGTCATAGGAAGTGTATTTCTGTTTTACTAAATATTCACCACAGTCGATGAAGTCGGTGAAGGTGTTTTTCTTCTTCAACAATTTCCCGTCTTCATACCAGTAACGTCCCATTTCCTGACCACCGCGGATGTGCGCTAAAGCGTAAATAACACCGCGATCCAACAACGAAAGTCGCGTGGAGGAGAATCCTGCATCCATGTTTGCTCCGTAGCTTCCATATGCATAAAGCAAGAGTGGCGCCGAGCCGTCGAGCTTCGTTCCTTTTTTGTAAACGATAGAGACAGGCACTTTCGTTCCGTCCGTTGCGGATACATAAACGCGTTCGCTGACATAGTTCGCAGGATCGTGTCCACCGACTACTTCCTGCTGCTTCATCAACACTTGATCTTTCGTAATCATGTTGTAATCATATGTGCTCGCAGGTGTTGTCATGCTGCTGTAGCCATATCGAAGGATGTCGCTATTCATGTCGGGATTGTTGCCCACGCCCGCCGCATATGCAGGATCGTTGAACTCAAGATAGTATTCGCTGTTGTTTTTCCAGTTGATCACGCGTATTTGTGTGAGGCCGTTCTTTCTTTCATCCACTACTAAAAAGTCGCGGAAAATTTCAATGCCTTCCAGCAACACATCATCGCGGTGAGCGATCACTTCCTTCCAGTTTTCCTTCGTCGTTGCGTTCTCCGCTGTTTCCATCAAACGGAAATTTTTCGCTTTCCAGTTGGTGGTGACGTAGAACTTATTTTCGAAGTGATCCACATGATATTCATGGTCGCGCTCGCGCGGTTGTATCACGCGAAAAGTTCCATTCGGCGTATTCGCATCTAACACGCGATATTCAGAACTCAATGTCTGTGTGCTGCCGATAACCAAGTATTTTTTACTCTTTGTGCGAGATACTCCGCAAGAGAATTCTTCATCTTTTTCTTCAAACACCAGCACATCTGCTGATTGTTCCGTGCCTAGTTTGTGTCTCCAAATCTGAAAATCACGCAAGGTCACAGGATCTTTTTTCGAATAGAAAACCGTTTTATTGTCGGCCGACCATAACGGACTTCCCGACAAACCAACGAGTTTGTCTTGCAACATTTCGCCCGATGCGATCACACGAAATGAAGCGTTGTAAATGCGACGACTTACAATGTCCTCGCTGTAGCATAGCATCGCATTGTCATCGCTAACACTCGCACCGCCCAACGCCCAGTAGTCATGACCTGCCGCCATTGCCGGTCCATCTATCAGCACTTCCTCTGTACCGGTTTCCATGCTGTCTTTTTTCCTGCAGTGAAAAGGATAATCCTTGCCCGTTTCGTATCGCGTGTAATACCAATACCCGTTGTCTTTCACCGGCACACTTTGATCGGTTTCCTTGACGCGGCCCTTCATTTCTTCGAAGAGTTTTGTTTGAAACGCATCCGTGTGTGCCATTACTTTTTTAGTGTAGTCATTTTCCGCATTCAGATAGTTGAGCATGTCTTTCGTTTGCTCATCGCGTGCATCTTCTGCAGCGTTTTTCTGTTCGTCGGAAAGGCGCATCCAATAATAATTGTCGATGCGTATGTCGTTGTGCTCATTGAGCTGGTGTGGATGAATTTTCGCCATAGGGGCAGGGAGTAAATCTGTACGTTTTTTATTTTGATCATTTGCGTCACCACATGATGATGCGATAGCCGCGATCATGGTGAAGGATAGAATTCTCAGCATTGTCATGGATCAGGATGGGTTTTGAAAATTGTGGGGCGAATTTAACGACGACGGATATTTCGCCATGCAGATTGTGGAAAAACGACAAATGTGCAGATGAACAGTACCGTTATTTTTGCGCTCGTCGCAGAAAATTAAATAGCTAGGCGATACCGCATTTTATGGCGCGAATTCTCACAGGCATTCAAAGTACAGGTACTCCACATCTGGGCAATATTCTCGGTGCAATGATTCCGGCAATTGAAGCGAGCAACAAACCGGAGAACGATAGTTTTCTCTTCATCGCCAATATGCATACGCTCACGCAAATTAAGGATGCTGCGCTGCTGCGCGAATACACTTATGCTGTTGCTGCTTCATGGCTGGCTTTCGGACTCGACATCAATAAGTCTACTTTTTATCGGCAGAGTGATATACCGGAGGTGACCGAACTCACCTGGTATCTGCAATGCTTCACGCCGTTTCCGATGCTCGCCAACGCACATAGTTTTAAAGATAAGAGCGATCGGCTCAGCGATGTGAATGCCGGATTGTTTGCCTATCCCGTGCTGATGGCGGCGGATATTTTGCTATACGATGCGGACATCGTTCCGGTGGGAAGGGACCAACTGCAACACTTGGAAATGACACGTGACATGGCAAGTGCTTTCAATCACAAAATGGGCGAGACATTGGTAATGCCCGATGCGAAGGTGGATATGGCCATGATGATTGTTCCCGGAACTGACGGACAAAAGATGAGCAAGAGTTACAACAACTTCATCAATATTTTTCTTCCCGAAAAGGAGTTGAAAGATGTCATCAACAAGAAGATCATCACTGATGCTACACCGCTGGAAGCGCCGAAGGACGCCGAAGGGAGCGTAGTGTATCAAGTCTACAAACTCATAGCTACGCCAGATCAAAGCGCAGAGATGCAATCCAAACTTGAAGCGGGTGGTTATGGCTGGGGAAATGCGAAGAAGGATCTACTCGACATTATTCTTACGCGCTTTGCAAAAGAGCGCGAAACATTTGCGCATTACATGAGCGACAAAAACGCATTGGATGAACGCCTTCATGCCGGCGCAGAAAAGGCGCGCAAAGTGGCACGTACCACACTTGATCGCGTTCGCGAAAAATGTGGATATTGATTGTCGCAAAAATTATTTTTGGTTGCCTTTGAGATGCTGGATTTGTGCGTTTTATTAATATGCATCAAGCATAAAGTTATCCTCAGGTAGTTTAAGCGAAAAATCATAGTGTCTTCATGATACATTAATAGGTTTCTAACACTGACGTACATACATTCGCGTGTTGTTGTCTTTTTATTTCGAAACTCAAAATTTTGTCGGCGAAAGTCCGGCGCGTTAATTTAACCTCTATCATCATCATGAAACTTAACTTTCTCTCGCGCATTTTAATGTCGTTTGTTCTGGTTGTCATTTACTCTTCGGCATTCGCGCAAACTTCTATTCCTACTACTACTGCGGTTACCCAAAATTTTGACGGCATGGCCGCTACCTTGGTGGCACCAACAAATTGGAGAATGCATCAAAGTGCGACACCTAGCTATGCGCTTGGAACGGGAGCTTTAACACAACAAGCATCAAGCGGAACTCCAACTGTAGGAGGTTCGTACAACTGGGGTGCGGGCGCATCTGAAAGGGCAATTGGTGTGATGACTTCTGGCACTTATGCAAGTCCCAATAGTGTGATAGGATACTTCCGAAACACGAACGCAAGCGCGCTCACCAGTTTGACGGTGGCTTATGATCTGGAGAGATATAGAATCAATACCGCTATCGCCACAGTGGAGTTTTTTTACTCCACAGATGGATCAACCTGGACAGCGGTCCCAGCTGGTGATATTGCTACAGCTTCATTGCCAACTGGCGCAAGCGCGTATAGTTTTGCCCCGACCGGTGCGCCAACAACTACGAATGCCGGCGTCGTCAATAAGACGGGCATATCCATTACAGGTCTGAACATCGCTAATAATGCAGATATTTATTTGAGATGGAATCTCGCCACCGCTGGTGCAAGTTCACAAGGTATTGGAATAGACAATGTATCTGTCACTGCAGCTTTTACAACAGCTAGCTTTCATACGGTCATATTTACCGGTGCTCCATCAGACTTTGCTACAGGTGAAAGATTCACAGCCGCGGCCAATAGCACGGATTATTACATCACTTTCGATGCGACATATATGTATTTCGGTGCATTCCGCACAACGGGCACTTTCGGAAGCGGCGACAACTTTGCAATTTACTTAGACGCCGACCCCAGAAACACTCCCGCATCGGGCAATGGAACAACCGGCGGAAGAAATTTCAATAGTGTAACACCGACACTACCCTTCAATGCGGATTACACGTCATACACCGAACAAGGTTACACCGACTCGCTGCATAGGTACAGCGGAAGTTGGGCGACAACAGGAGTTACACCCACTACTAACACGAGCACGACAGCGCGTGAAGTGCGTATCGCACTGAGCGACCTTGGCAATCCCGCATCTGTCTATGTGACCATGTGGATGGGATATACTGGTGGAATTTTTTCCAATGCTCCCGGAACCAATCTTGCAGCATCCGGTACACCTGCTATTGCCGGTTACTTCGGAAGCTTCCCTGTATATAAGTCGGGAATAAACCCGGTAACATTCAGAAGTCAAAATATCATTGCAGCCAATGGCGGCGGTACAGCTATTAGTGATTTGACGCTTGCTGCCAGTGGAAATATTGCCGATGATTATGGTGATATTACGATTAGTAATGCATCAGTTGGAACCGTTTCAGTAGGAAATGCATCCTTTACCGGAACGCTCAGCATGAGCGGAACTTCAACTGTCGCTCTCGGAACCAATATATTGAATGTTGGAGGTCGCGGAATTGGCGGCACCGCAGGTCGCGTTACTATGAACAATACGAGTGCAACGCCAGTGAACGGAACAAGTACTGTTGGCACCGTGAAATTCCTCGGACTTGGATTGATTGACGGATCAAACGCGACACGAACGTTTGGAACGAACTCCACTGTAGCGATCAACCGCGGTGTTGATTTTACAAGCAGCGCAACGAATATCAACGGTAATTTGCAGATCAACGCAGGTGGATTTGTAAATACCAACGTTCCAACTTATGGTGGCGCTTCGACATTGATCTACAACACAGGAAGCACATTTACCGCTTCCACAGAATGGACTCCAAACGTCACTACAGGGACAGGAGTTCCTTTTAACGTCACAATTGGTAATGGCGTGAATACAACAATGAGCTTTGGATCTTCTACTCAACTCAGACAAGCAAGAGGAACGGTGAACATCACTGCATCATCGGGACTAACACTTTCGAGCGGAGTTGGAGGAGATTTATATGTCGGCGGCGGATTCACCAACAACGGAACTTTCACCCACAGCAGCAGAGCGGTATTTTTCAATGGAACAGGAACGCAAACGCTCGCTGGTACACTGAACGGTAGCGGTACGACAAACTTCTTCCCGTATATGTTCGTGACGAATACAACAGGCAACGTTACTTCAGGGGTTTCTGTGAATGTGGGAACGAGCGGACAGAGCAGTTTTACCATTGCAGCAAGTGGGGGAACTTACATCCAGACAGCGAATGTATTTACACTTGTCACCGGTGCATTGGGAACAGTGAATGGTATTTTTAGAAATTCTGGTGGAACGATAACCAACACAGGAACAATGACTGTTTCTGCCACAGGTACTTATGACCATAACATGAATTCAGGAGTGATTGGATCATGCGCCTGGAGTGCCGGATCGAATTGTCTTGTTACGGGAACGACTACAACAGAACCAACAGGCGGTTTAGGTCAGTCATTTTCAGACTTCACTTTCAACTCGCCGATAACAGCATCTAGAAACTTGGGCGGCGCATTGACGACTGTTGGTCGTGATTTGAATATTACAGGAACCAATGGTTTTACCCTTGGACTTTCTACCACTGGTCCACTAACACTAACTGTTGGACGAGACCTCAATATTTCAACGGGCTTCATCACATTGGTCACTGGCGTGAACACAAATAATGTGTCTATGAGTGTGGCCAACAATTTGAACATCAGCGGTGCTTCAGGCTTAACTGTGGCGGGAAGTTCATCTTCAAGCACAGGTTCGGCGGCACTTTCAATTACCAACGCGTTTTCAAACACCTCTTCCTCAGGAACATCGTTTGTTCTAAATGCAGGAAGTAAAACAACCGTGAGTGCAACCATTGGAAATGGCTATACACAAAACAATACCGGTTCTGTTTCGCTAGTACAAAGCAGTGGAGCAAGCACAATGACTGTGACCTCAGGTGATTTCACTTTGACAGCCGGAAACTTTTATCTGAACAATGGAGGTACAGGAACTTCAGTACTGAATCAAAACGGTAACGCAAATAGTTTTAACGTGAATGGCGGAATGCTAGCACTTATACAAACCGCAACAGCTCCAGGCACAAGACCTTCCATAAATGTTCTTGGTAATTTCTCCCAGATAAATGGAAATATAGAATTCTCAACCGCATATACCGGTAGTTTGGCCATACCGGGAGAAATTTTTGTTGCCAAGAATTTTACGCGTTCCGGTACAGGGTATATCAGAAATACTTTAGCCGCGAATAATGCGCAAATTGTATTCAATGGAATTGCTCAAACGTATAACAGCAGTGCATCCGGCAACTTCACTTATACAAATATTCAAATCAACAACGCAAGCAATGTTACTCTCGCAAGTAATGTTGTTTTTAGCAATACAACAACGCCGGTACAGGCGTTGACAATTCTAAGCGGAGGAACGCTGACTTGTGGAACTTTCTTGGTGACAAATCCAGCAGGATCGGCAACCACGGCTTCTGTTGTGGTTTCATCCGGAGCAAGTATTACAACAGCGAACACAGCAGGTCTTACAGTGTCAGGTGCCACCGGAACTGTTCAAACGGGTGTCAGAACTTATAATAGTGGCGGTAACTATACCTTCAATGGAGCAGCGCTACAGGGCACAGGTAATTTCTTCACCGCAATGACCGGCACTGCCAATACCGTTGCCAACATGACCATCGACAATACTTCTCATGTAAACCTCGAAGCTACTGCC
>JAYTMF010000166.1:0-1732 GCA_043728755.1 Flavobacteriales bacterium | reverse complement strand
AACAACAACCACCGACGCGACCCCAACTGCCCATATCATACCTGTGTATGAGAAAGCGAATGGTATTGAGCAAATATGTTTTAGGTTTGAGCCCTCAGTAAAAAATCCATCCAATGAACACATTGGAGAATGTCAAGAATTATGATTTACGATAGATTAATAAAGAAGGAAGCAAAGTTGGCCGTCATCGGTCTTGGTTATGTTGGATTGCCTATTGCACTTGAGTTTGCACGTCAAATTAAAGTCGTTGGTTTTGATATCAATCAGAAACGCATAGAAATGATGCGTCAAAATCAAGATCCTTCTCAGGAATTGGCATCCACTGCTTTCGATGGATGTGACATTCAATTCACTGCTGATATTGAGGATCTGCGGGATGTGAACTTTTTC
Source organism: Flavobacteriales bacterium (assembly GCA_043728755.1). GTDB lineage: Bacteria > Bacteroidota > Bacteroidia > Flavobacteriales_D > Sanyastnellaceae > JAIBBG01. Next base: position 1,342 of record JAYTMF010000166.1, on the reverse strand, counting down.
ATCATCGCAGTGCCTACTCCCATTAATCATCTCAACCTTCCTGATCTCGGGCCGGTTTTGTCCGCTTCACGAACTGTCGGACAAGTATTGAAAAAGGGCGACTACGTTGTTTACGAGTCTACAGTCTATCCGGGATGTACCGAAGATGATTGTGTTCCAATTCTCGAAGAATTGACAGGACTAAAAATGATATCGGATTTTAAAGTGGGATATTCCCCGGAACGTATCAATCCGGGTGATAAAAAACACACTATCAGATCAATCATAAAAGTTGTTTCCGGCTGTGATGCCGAATCGCTTGATCAGATTGGAAAAGTTTATGAGCTTGTTGTTGATGCAGGTACTCACAGAGCTACAAGTATTAAAGTAGCCGAAGCAAGCAAGGTGATTGAAAACACACAGCGTGACGTGAACATTGCTCTCATCAACGAGCTTTCGATCATCATGAACAAGATGGGCATCAATACTTTTGATGTGTTGGCCAGTGCTCAAACAAAGTGGAATTTTCTACCCTTCACTCCAGGTCTTGTTGGAGGGCATTGTATAGGTGTCGATCCATATTATTTGGTCTATAAAGCAAAGAAAATCGGCTACCATAGTAAAGTCATCAGCAGTGCTCGTTATGTAAACGACAGTATGGGTTTCTATGTTGGAAAACAGACTGTCAAGAAAATTCTGGAAACAGGTCGCAACGCACTTGAATCACGTGTGCTGGTAATGGGCGCAACATTTAAAGAAAATGTAAGCGATGTGCGCAATTCCAAGATCATCGACGTTATCAGGGAACTTGAATCTTTCACAGTTCAAGTGGATGTAATTGATCCGCATGCCGACAGCGATGAGCTGATGCACGAATATGGTTTCGGGCTTATTGAAGAGCCAAAGTTGGGTAATTATGATGCGGTGATTATCGGTGTGTCCCATGATGAATACATGAATCTGGATGAGCCCTTCTTTAAAGCTCTTCTGCGAGATGGCAAGGGCGCTGTGATCGACATCAAAGGATTGTATCGCGGAAAGATCAATGAGCTTCTTTACTGGAGTCTGTAAAATTTTCACGTATTTCTTAGCTTTAATTTCTACAGCAGGAATGGATATTCCCGTCGTCTTGTGTGTCCTTGATTCACTCTTATATTGATATTATACCGATCGGACAAGTGTAATAGTCCAATCTTTGCTTCGCCAGAATGAACTAAACACTTGTAGCCATCGGCATTTACCATTGTATGATTTCTCAAACATGGGCCTGTTTTATAAATCACATTGGTATTATTTGTTATTGGGTAATTGAGTTATTCGATCAGTATGTGAGTTGCTTTTATTGTAACGCATCGCGCCGCAT
>JAYTMF010000165.1:0-3413 GCA_043728755.1 Flavobacteriales bacterium | reverse complement strand
TCGAGATTATTCTTTTCATTTAATACACAAGAAATTTTTGAATGATTTGGTTTTCGGATAGTTGCACCCGCATTATATACGTTCCCTTTTCAATGTTCATAATATCGAAACGTGATTGGTAATGTGGTACTTGAAAAATTAATTCACCTTGCAAATTGTATATAGAAATTTCCTTCACATCTCGTCGCTGTGCTTCACTGTTCAATTGCAAATGAAAAACGCCATTGTTCGGGTTTGGATATATCACTATATTATTTTCCACTGAAAACAAATCGTTGGTTGTAGTTGGAACCACACATTGAGTGAAACCATTATAGGTTTGGGTTGAGTTTGTACCGTTGCCAGCTGTGAAAAAATTGAATGTATAAAGACCGGAAGTATTCCAGAAGTACACCACCGAATCCGTTTGCCCACTCAATGTATAAGATAAAGAATAGCCATTATTCGTTCCGTTTGGCGTACATCCAGTAATCAAAGCTCCATTCAATGGTGTTAGCGCCGGCCGGACGGGTTGAGCGTGTGCTTGCGGTATAAGCTGATTCGATGCATCTTCTGTGACTTCACCGACCATATTTGCAATCATATAAGGAGCTTCGGTTGTTCCATGATAATGATATACGCCATTAAATAAATGCCCATGATTGGCATCCAACGTTTGCATGGGTGTTCCATCGGGTTCTACACTTCCATAAACTGCAAAGCCGTCTAAACCAAACGCAATAGGCAACGTAGAATTTGTATGTTCATATAAATGCAACGGCGCAAGGTGATAATGATAATCATCTGCCCTGCCGCAATGGCCGCCATAACTATCCAATTGTCCATCCAGGTAAGAATCTACACCTGTGTTGGTGTGCACATTAAAAATGGGAACTCCATTGACTGCGAGCGCAATTGCCCCTCTTGTAAAATGAATACTGTCAACAGGAATTGAAACAGATGCGATTACCGGATTTAAAGGTATAGGCCATGCATTTACGCCAATATAGCATTGTGGAATTGGAACTTGCTGTTGCCAGCCATGATTTGAAATTCCGACCATCATTTCGTGTGTTGTTGGAATGCCATATGACTCAACATAGAAATAGGACTCGTCCCAAAACGTATGAATATGCGGCACGAATGGCACAAACGCGGAGTCAATAAAAGTGGGGGAGGTCATGCTTTGCATCGAATGCATGATCTTAGTTGTGTAACTGTATAAAGTAGCGGTTACTCCAACGAGCAAAACGGGTACTATATATTTCAGTTTCTTATTTTCAATAAATTTCAAGATAAAAATACCCAATGCAGTGATCAAAATAAGAACAATCCAAAACCGAACATTGCTGGGGTATTCGATATGAACGGGTGGAGTAGCCACATTAGTTCGATGACTATTCAATTCATTTACTCGTTCATTTTTATACAAAGCGAATTCTTGATCTTCTGCGGATAAAGATGTTAATGGGTATGCAATCACATTGTTCTGTTCATCTTCAATGAATACATTCCCGTCTCTAAGCATGTAAAAAGTGCCTTCAATGGATTTGTTTTCCTTTTCGATTTTCCAATGTTTCAATTGTATCTTATCGCAGTTGATGTTGTGAGCCAACATGAAAGTGCTCATAGCGCAAAGCAGTAGCAATAGGCAATTTTTGATCTTCATGGTTACGTTGAATTAAGATTATTTGCTGCAAGAGAACATAGTGGTTGTTCGCTCTATGTCTCCCAGACTTAAGAATAAGGTAGCCAATCTTCCCTCATCTAGCTTCTGAGTGGTCTTTCCGGGCAAATGTAAATCATTTCTTCAGCTGTAACAACGATATTAATAGTTGATAAAAGTTTGAGTGAATTCTCAATAAATAGGGAGTTATGGTAAGTTATTGAAGGATCTTTTGTGGATGTCAATTCCGAATGACGCAGGTTTCAACATATGAGCAGCGCAAAGTATTTGATGAATTGATGATTTGGTGATTTGCTCCGAAACCCGATTTACTTTTTAAAAATCTAATGATGATTTTTCTTTGTGTGACTTCGTAGCAAAAACGGAACTTGAGATGCGCAGAGAAATTAATCATCGAGGCCAAAGACCCGTCCGATGGCCAGCACGGTTTACAAGCCCGCGCCGTCAAGGGAATATTTATTCGTTATGAATGTTCAATTTTAGTGAGATTACATGCCGCATTTTCTTTGCGCATCTTCGCTCCTCTGTGAACTCAGCGTCTCATTTTTTTTTCGCCACAATGGAATCAGGACACACAGGCCTCTCAAAGTTTTATTTTAGTTTTCAACTGGGTTTCAACTCAAAATCTATATTAACGGCACTTCCAATAACCTGTTTTGTGAATCGCGATAGGTCATTTTGTTGAAGTCGAGGTAATACCACTGTATGATTTCTAAAACATTCGCATGTTCTATAAATCACATTGGTATAAATCGAATATGCATAGCCTCAGCTATGGAATAGAGATTTGACGAAATATTCGACGAAATGAACATCGAACAACTTTTCAAAAAATTGTAAGAATCATATTCTGTCGATTCGTGAAAGTGGTTATTGGAAGTGCCCCTAATTCCACAGGAAAAATTTCGTGCAACTATAAACTATGAACACTGAACTTTTCCGCCTTTGTCATCAACTGGCGTGATAACTCAGAATATTTACACATCGCCGGGAAAAAAATTTCGCGCAACTATGAACTCTGAACTTCGAACTTTTCCCTTTCCTTCGCAACTATGAAATGGATGAAAAGAATTCTGATTGGAATAGTACTGTTGCTCGCAGTGATCTTCGTTGCTGTGTATGCATGGCTGAGTAATTCCAAACCGAAGTATTCTGGAACGTGCAAAGTGACCGGCCTGCAGGAGCAAGTGGATACTTACTTTGACGAATATGGCATTCCACATATTTATGCCAACAACAAACATGACTTGTACATGGCGTTTGGGTATGTGCACGCGCAGGACAGATTGTTTCAAATGGAATTGCTGCGCAGAGCCGGAAGCGGAAGACTGGCAGAGATCATCGGCCGTCCAATGCTGAAGGTTGACAAGATGTTTCGATCACTTGGTCTCACTGAATATGCGAAGGAGTCGGCTGAATACTTCGAAACGACGAAAGGCTCACCGATGTACGATGATGTGATGGCCTACCTCGCAGGGATAAATCAATACATCGCAGACGGTCAAACGCCACCCGAGTTTTCCATCATTGGAATTGAGAAGTCGCCATTTACTGTAGAAGACCTTTATTCTATTACCGGTGCCATGTCGTTCAGTTTTTCACAGGCCCAGAAAACGGAACCTGTCGTGGATTTTATCTCGAAAAAATATGGCGAAGATTATCTGCGCGACATGGGATTGTGGCACGACAACAGAGAGAGTTTTATCCGCTCTTACGATAAAAGAGTTGCTCCGAAAAAAGAAATCCC
>JAYTMF010000164.1:0-3452 GCA_043728755.1 Flavobacteriales bacterium | reverse complement strand
ATCATGTGATAGCAAAACTAAGTGTTTGTCAGAATTCAACTTGTTGAGATGTATTTGATTGTATTTATTCTGCGTATTCTGAAATTCCTTCCACGTTTTCGGCGTGAAACCATTCCGAAATTCCTTCCGCAAATTCTGCGTGAAAAAAAAACTCTGTGAGCAACGCGAGACTACCCAGCCAACAAATTCCGCGATATCACAATCTTCTGCACTTCACTCGTGCCTTCATAGATCTGTGTGATTTTCGCATCGCGCATCAAACGCTCTACGTGGTATTCTTTTACATAGCCATAACCACCGTGAATTTGAACTGCTTCAACAGTGTGCTTCATCGCTATCGTCGAAGCGAATAATTTTGCTATTGCACTTGCTTGGTCGTAATTCAAATGTTGGTCTTTCAACCACGCGGCTTTGTAAACGAGTAGTCGCGCTGCTTCAATATCTGTGGCCATGTCGGCGAGCTTGAAAGCTATCGCCTGGTGTTGCGAAATTTCTTTTCCGAAGGCTTTTCTTTCTTTAGAATAAGCAAGCGCCAATTCGTATGCACCGGCTGCAATTCCCAAAGCCTGTGATGCAATTCCGATACGTCCTCCACTCAATGTCTTCATCGCGAATTTGAATCCGAAGCCGTCTTCTCCTATGCGGTTTTCTTTCGGCACTTTCACATCTTGAAACATCAATGTGTGGGTATCACTTCCGCGAATACCGAGTTTGTTTTCCTTCGCTCCAACGATAAAACCAGGCATGCCGCGCTCCACGATCAGACAGTTGATTCCTTTATGTCCTTTTGCTGCATCGGTCTGCGCCATTACGAGGTAAGTGCTTGCACTGCTGCCGTTCGTTATCCAGTTTTTCGTGCCATTCAACAAATAGTGATCACCTATATCTATTGCCGTGGTGCGCTGTGAAGTGGCATCACTTCCTGCCTCCGGTTCCGACAAACAAAATGCTCCGATCTTTTGTCCGCTGGCAAGTGGAACCAGAAATTTTAGCTTCTGCTCTTCACTGCCAAAGGCTTCAAGTCCCCAAGACACAAGCGAATTATTCACGCTCATACAAACCGAGGTGGACGCATCGATCTTGGAGATTTCTTCCATCGCGATCACATAGCTTAGTGTATCCATGCCGCTTCCACCGTATTTCGTACTCACCATCATGCCCATGAAACCCAACTCGCCGAGTTGTTTGATCTCTTCTGTAGGAAATTTCTGGAGCTCATCTCTTTCTATGACGCCCGGTTTCAACACGTTCTGTGCGAATTCACGGGCAGCTTGTTGAACTGATTTGTGTTCTTCGGATAATTCGAAATGCATGGTGTTTCTTTTTTGGGAGGGCGAAAGTAAGAACAAGTGCATTTTTTATTGCACGATGACCAATCGAATTTAGAGCGAAACCCTTTGTTGTAGCGGACTTCAAAAAGAACTTTCTAAAATGTGGCCTTTGAGTTTTGTAGAAGCGGCTCACGCTATTACTTTTGCCGCGCATTTCGAGGAAAAATCCTTCATGAAAATTACGTTCAAATCCACATACAGAAAGGCATTCAGAAGTTTTTTGGTGCTCGTTTCAGGAATCGTTTTGGTCCTGTCTTCTTCGAGCGTTACTGCTTCTGATGAGACACCAGACACAACCAAGAAGGAAGGGTTCAAAGCCGGTGAAATGATTGTACATCACATTTCTGACGGTCATTCTATTCATTTTGTAGGTCATCTTTCCATGCCTCTGCCGTGTATCGTTAAGACGGACAAGGGTTTTGATTTCTTCATGAGCTCGGTTTTCAATGACGAACACCACGAGCCAACAAAGACTTATCACAGTGCGAAGACAGGAAATACATACGCGCTTCATCACGAAGTGATTTATGTTGTTGACCCTTCCAACGCTATGCATCACGATCATCACGGAGACCATGCCGGTCACATGGATCATCATGATGCTCAACAGGAGAATCACGATCTGGAAATGCATGACGGCGAAGTGGAAATCGTGCTCGACAGCAACCATGTGGGTATGGTAGAAGCCATCAAACAGGAAGAACCGAAATTTGAAGAAGCGCACTTTGGTGGTACGGCGGTGACTGATTTTTCTATCACCAAATCCATCTTCGGAATGTTCCTCATGCTGGGATTGGTGATGTTCCTTTTTATCAAGGTGGCGAGGTCAACGAACAAGAACAAAGGCAAAGCGCCAAAGGGCCTACAGAATGTTCTCGAGCCATTGGTGATTTTCATTAGAGACGAAGTGGCAATTCCTTCTCTGGGTAAAAAACGCGCTGCGAAGTTCCTCCCATTTCTACTTACGATTTTCTTCTTCATCTGGGCATGTAATCTTTTCGGGTTGATTCCTTTCTTCGGAGGTTTCAATATCACTGGGACACTCAGCATCACTCTGGTTCTCGCGACAATCGTTTTCATCATTACAACGATAAATGGAAACAGCCACTACTGGGGTCATATTTTCTGGCCTCCCGGTGTTCCGCTTGCCATCAAGGTCATTCTCGTGCCAATTGAAATCGCAAGTCTTTTCATTAAGCCTGCGGTATTGATGATCCGATTGACAGCGAATATCAACGCAGGACACATCATCATCCTCGCTTTTACATCTCTGGTGTTGATCTTCGGTGAGAAGGGTGCCGCCGCCGGTTATGGTGTGGGTATTTTTTCGACCGCGTTCATGATCTTCATGTATTTCATAGAATTGCTTGTAGCTTTTCTTCAGGCTTATGTTTTCGTATTGCTCACTGCTCTTTATTTCAGTGATGCCACTCAGGAACATCATCATGAAGAGGTTGCTCATCATTGATATTTTTAAGTAATAAATTCAAACACAAACACAAATAAATAAAATGGAATTTTTGACAGTTCTTTTGGAAGCATCGATGGCCGCAGGTTTGGCCGGTATCGGAGCTGGTCTTGCAGCAATTGGCGCCGGTATCGGTGTGGGTCTCATCGGTGCTCACGCATTGGATGCTATGGCTCGTCAGCCGGAGAGTTCCGGTGACCTGCGCGCCAACATGATCGTAGCTGCGGCTCTCGTGGAAGGAGTTGCTCTTTTCGCAGTGATCGTTTGTCTGCTCGTTGTTTTCGCATAAATAATGCGCTTGCGAAGTCCGCTTTTTGGCTTCGCACAATCCTTTTAATATTTTAAAAAAATGGATGGTTTATTAAGCGTTTCAATCGGAACAGTCTTCTGGGCGACGACAGCATTTTTGCTGGTGCTTTTTCTTTTGAAAAAGTTTGCCTGGGGTCCAATTCTGAAATCTCTTGACGAACGCTCGCAGGGTATCGAAGATGCTCTAAACGAAGCGTTGCGTTCATCACGCGCCAGACGAAGTAATTCTTCGTTACCGGCTTTCAATAGGGTCATTTCTTCCCTTGCACGCAACGCTTCGTTTAGAGCATCTTCGATACCCTGCGAGCGTTCGTCAAGAGATTTCAGAATTGGACCCCAGGCAA
>JAYTMF010000163.1:0-1974 GCA_043728755.1 Flavobacteriales bacterium | reverse complement strand
AGAAAAATGATGGTCATGAACAAAATCATCCAACGGTGCTTTATTCCTTCAGCATTTTCACGAATCAACCAGACGAGTATCCATGCTATCGCAGGCAGACACATTAAAAAAGCATAGTGTTGCTGATGCGGAAAAATCAAAGGAACAACGAGCAACAGATAACTTATCTCCCACCAAGTTTTCTCTTTCGATACAAATGATTTGAAAGGCATTGTACGAAGAAACCATAGTGTGAACGCCACCAATAACAGCCTTACGAAATTGATGACGAGATACAATTGTTCTAAGGAAAGATCTCCAATATTTCGTTTGCCGTGAAGTCCGTGCAACTCATTCAGATCCTTGATAAAAAGCGTGGCTAGCAAAGTCGTCAAGCCATGAAAGCTTGTTTCTTCGACATCCAATAAGTGCTTTTGCTGCATCGGATTGATGAGATTCATCCACTCACCCAAGAGAAAATGATTGTGCTCGGACCCGATCCAAAGCGAAGGTATTTCATAGAAGAACAGAACTAGAATTAGCGAATAAAAAACTGTTTTCCATTCACGTCTGTATAAAAAATACGGAAGTAAAACGATCGGCAGGAGTTTGATGTTGATGGCCAGTGCCAGCAGTAAAGCACCTAGTAGCGCCTTCTTGTTGAAGACACAATACACAGATTCAAGCGAAAGAAAAAGCATCAATATCGTCATCTGGCAGAGGTGCAGATTATCTCTAAAAAATCGAATACAGAAAACGATGAGAAGTAATCCGAAGAGTGTTTTCAGTTCAGGTTTCCATGCGCTTGGCCACAAAAAATGCAAACAAATTTTCCAGATTCTAAAGAGCAAAATCACATTCAGTGCGATCCATAAAAACTTCGATTCACTTGAGGAAAGTTCGGCCAAAGGCCTAATCAATTTCGCAAAGAAAACGCTGTAGTAATAGTGATAACCGTCAAAATATGTTTGTGTATAGATGTTGATCCCATTGAAAAGATCCACAGCAGCAGCGAGAAAAATATCAAGATCATTTCTGGTTGAAAGTGATTCGATGCGCATAAAAACAATCAAGGCGATAGCCAACAGAAATCGCACCCACTTTCGGGACCATGCATCATGCAGAACAATGGCAAAAGAGCGATTCATTTTTGCGAATCTAATGCGTCTCCATTTTTCATCCACTAAATTCCAACTTCACTTGAACAAAGCGGTGTTCAAAGATGTGGTGGCAACAGATGAACCATCCGCAATGCACAATTATTTTCGCTATGGGTAGTAAAACAATTTCATTGTACAAAAAAATCATTCAGATCGGATTGATCATAGCGGGATTGGCCGTTATCGTCTTTGTGTACATAAACTTTTCGAGCGAAGAAAAAGGTTATTCAGATCCATTGAATGCACTTCCGGGAAACGTTTCGCTCGTACTGGAAGTAAAAAATTTCGATACCTATTCGACGTACAGGTCATTTCTGGAAAAAGCTGCCAACCACAAGAATGAACTTGCCGGCATTTCATTTAATCCCATGGGTGAATGGCCCGCAATATTGAATGCGATCGATTCTTTGCGCACACGCTCGTTGGAATGGCAGACAGCGCTCAGCCACAGTTCGGTACTGATTTCTTGCACAGAACAAGGACGCGCTGATGCATGGATACTCACGATAGGACTACGCACAGGCTCAGCTTCAAGTGATGCAGAAAAACTAATGTCAGCATGGACAAAACATACCGGCGACAGAGATTTCAAAGGAGTAAAAATTCATTCGTTTGCCCAATGGCAATATGCAGTGGTGAAGGATTGCCTGGTGATCACCAGAACGGCCTCGTTGATGGAAGATGTCATCATTCACGACGAAAAAAATGAGGTGTTGCGTCTTGATCAAAATTTCTCTGCCATCAGGGAACTTGTAAGCGCAGATGTCCCGATACATTTCTATTTCAAAATAAACGAAACAAATTGGCTTCAACTCGATCCTTCCTTTTCAAAAAA
>JAYTMF010000162.1:0-1131 GCA_043728755.1 Flavobacteriales bacterium | reverse complement strand
CAAGGAGATGGCATCCACGAAGGAACCATTGCGCGGAAGAACGACGGCTTTTTTGTTGCGTCATTACGAGGAGAATAAATTGAATTATGATTGGCTTGGGATGAAGGTGGATGCGGATTATACATCAAATGGTGAAAGCCAGAGCTTCAAAGCCACCATCAGAATGCGGAAGGACAGTGCTATCTGGATTTCTATCACGCCTGCACTTGGAATTGAAATGATCCGCATGATGGTGACAGAGGACAGCGTAAAATATCTATCGAAGATTCCCGATAATAAGTTTTACTATGTGGGCACATTCAATGAGTTGAATTCGAAGGTGGGCATTGAAATGGATTTCGATATGTTACAGGATATTCTCATTGGCAATGCTATCGGACTAGAGAAGGATGAAGGAAGATTTCGAAGTGAGATAGAAGGAGATAACTACCTGATGATTTCGAAATACAAAAGAAAGGTGAGACGTGTTGTAGGTGTGGATGACAGAAAGCTGGAGAATGATACCATCGTAATCAATCCGAACGATCCTCGATACCAACGGACGATACGAAGAGTAGACGAAAACGATGATCTGATCATTTCAAGGTATTGGCTGGAGCCGGCGAATTTCAAATTGGTGAAATCCGTTTTCAACGATTTGATTCGTCAAAGAACAATGGAAGTTTTTTATGGCAACTTCGAAGAAAACGAAGGTCAGAGCTATCCCTCGAATTGTAAAATAGTAACCATCAGTCCGAAAATGGAGCAGGAACTATCATTCGACATTACAAAATTAAGTTCGGGAAAGAGTTATGATTTTCCCTTCGAGGTTCCGGATGATTACCCGAGAAAGGACAGTTTATAATTCACTCGAAAGATGAAAACAGGCAAGGTGAAAAAAAAGAGCGTGATGATGGTGGCAGCAGTGATGCTGTTGATTGCATTCATGATTCCATTTCACCAATCATTTTCCCAAACCAAGAAACAACTGCAGCAGCAGCGCGATGAATTGAATGGGAAAATTGAGTTGACCAAGAAGCTTATCAAGGAATCGGAATCTCAGCAAAAGTCTACCACCAGTCAGGTGAGGATACTTAACGAGCAGTTGGCTTACCGCGAGCAGTTGTTGCACAATATCAGTTCAGACATTAA
>JAYTMF010000161.1:0-3645 GCA_043728755.1 Flavobacteriales bacterium | reverse complement strand
TCGCCGATAGATGGGGCGGTGCTTTCTCGTGTTGCGCTTTCAACAAAAGAGGATTTGAATGATGCAGTGGAAATTGCGAAGAAGGCATTTGTGACCTGGTCGGCGACTTCTATCAAAGAACGTGTGCAGATATTTTATCGCTACCGCGCATTGCTCGAAAAGAACATGCTCGAATTATCGCAACTCGTTCAAGAGGAAAATGGAAAGACATTGGATGAAGCGCGCGCAGAAATAGAAAAAAGTATGGAGCTTACGGAGTTTGCTTGTTCTCTTCCTCAGTTGATCGGCGGTGAAATTCTCGAGGTGAGTCGCGGTGTGGAATGCCGCACCGACTATTGTCCGATTGGCGTTGTCGCTTCAATCGTGCCGTTCAATTTCCCGAGTATGGTTCCCAACTGGACAATACCGAATGCTATCGCGCTTGGCAATACGATGATTCTAAAGCCATCTGAAAAGGTGCCTTTGAGTTCACTTAAAATTGCCGCTCTTTTGAAAGAAGCCGGTTTGCCTGATGGCGTGTTGAACATCGTCAATGGTGACAGAGAAATTGTGGAAGCGATTTGCGATCACCCGGGAATTGAAGCGGTGTCATTCGTTGGTTCTACTAAAGTGGCGAAGGCTGTATATATAAGAGCGTCATCGAATTTGAAGAGAGTACTCGCGCTCGGTGGTGCAAAGAATCACTTATTGGTTCTTCCTGATGCGCATCCAATGATGACGGCGACGAATGTCACCGCATCGATGTCGGGCTGTGCCGGACAGCGCTGTATGGCGGCTTCCGCAATGGTGGCGGTTGGAAAAGTGGATCACATCATCGATCAGATTTGTGTGGAAGCAAAGAAGGTGATACCCGGTGTCAATCTCGGTGCAGTCATTTCCAAAGAGGCAAAAGATCGCATTGAAGCATATATCACTGAAGCGGAAAAACAGGGTGCGCGCATTCTAGTTGATGGTAGAAATTGCATCGTGAAGGGAAAGGAAGATGGTCACTATGTCGGTCCCACAGTGATCGACTTTGTAACGCCCGAAATGAGCGTTGCAACAGAGGAAATTTTCGGACCGGTTATTTCAATTATTCGTGCGAAAGATGTGGATGAAGCTTTGGCAATTGAGAATGCGAATCCTTATGGAAATGCTGCGGCGGTATTCACGCAGGATGGCGGTATGGCACGTTACATCATCGATCGCGCCAGTGCGGGGATGATCGGTGTGAATATCGGTGTGCCTGTTCCGCGTGAACCTTTTTCTTTTGGCGGTTGGAATGATTCTAAGTTTGGTGTGGGTGATTTGACGGGTAAAAGTTCCATCGAATTCTGGACGAAACTCAAGAAGACAACCACCAAGTGGAACGCCGAAGCCAAGACCAACTGGATGAGTTAATCGCAACATGTATTTATCGCTGTTCAGCCCAATCGTATGCTGTGTTTGCAGTATCGTCTGTGCGAAATATTTGCGTGAAAAACAACCGAGAATTACACTATTAATTTGTTTAATTCAGCGCTCATCTACTTGAAATAGTTGAGCCTACAGAAACACTATGACTGAAGCAGAAGAAATTCAAAAAAACAATTCAGACTTCACACTTTTTTCGTGGAGCAAACAAAAAGGTCTTTCTCCTATTGCTGTGAAAAGCGGTAAGGGAGTTTACCTGTACGATTACGACGGAAAAAAATACATCGACTTCTCGAGTGGTTTGATGAACGTGAACATTGGTCACGGTCATCAACGTGTAACGGATGCTGTTGTGCGTCAAATGCAGGAGATCAGTTATGTCACTCCAAGTTGTATCACTAAAGTTCGTGGCGAACTCGGAAAAAAACTCGCTTCTGTTACACCGGAAGGGTTGAATAAAACATTGTTTACGGTATGCGGCGCAACGGCCATTGACAACGCTATAAAACTTGCGCGGATGTACACCGGGCGCCATAAAATCATTGCTCGTTATCGCGCTTTTCATGGTGCGAGCTACGGTGGCTTGTCAGCCGGTGGTGACCCAAGAAAATTACCTGCCGACAGTCAGCAAGCTCCAAATTTTATTCACGTCGAAGATCCTTATTGTTATCGCTGTCCGTTCGGACAAACATTTGGCGCTTGCCAATATGAATGTGTGAGTCACATCGAAAGGGTGATTGAGTTTGAAGGTCCGGGAAATGTTGCGGCCGTGTTGATGGAAGGCGAAAGCGGAAGCAGTGGTTGTATCAAGTATCCACCTGATTATTTCAAAAAGCTGCGAGCGATTTGTGATAAGTATGGTATCCTTCTCGTGATCGATGAAGTGATGAGCGGATTCGGTAGAACAGGCAGTTGGTTTGGAATTGATAATTATGGCGTAGTGCCGGATATCATCGCTACTGCAAAAGGTTTGACTGCCGGATATATTCCTTTCGGTGCGTTGATCGTGAGCGACAAGATTGCTGCTGAATACGATGACAAGCCTTTGATGCTCGGTCTTACTTATTCTGCACACGCCGTTGCATGCGCGGCAGCGTTGGAAGTGTTGAAGATTTACGAAGATGAAAATTTGATTTCGAATGCTTCGGAAATGGGAAAATATGTAGATGCTGAAGTGGAGAAGTTGAAAGCTAAACATCCTTCCATTGGTGATTTCCGCAACACCGGATTGCTTGGTTGCATCGAGTTGGTGAAGAACAGAAAGACAAAAGAACCAATGGCGCCATTCAATGCGAAGCCTGATGAAATGGCTATCATGAATAAGGTGGCAGCGAAGATCAAAGACCTTGGCATGTACACTTTTGTGAGGTGGAATTACATATTCATCGCACCGCCGCTTTGTATTACAATAGAGCAAATCGATGAAGGTTTGTCGATCATTTCGCAAGCCATTTCCATCGCTGATGAGTACGTAGAAAAATAAATCAGCGATGTCAGAAGATCCATCTTTCTACCCCGATCCGTCGCTGGTCAATGAAGACCTAGTTCCTGTTCCTATTTCTAAACGGACTTGGAGCACAGGTAACTATGCGGCACTGTGGATCAGTATGAGTTTGTGCATTCCAACTTATATGTTGGCGAGTTCGCTCATCGATGGTGGAATGAATTGGTGGCAAGCAATCCTCACAATTTTTATTGGGAACACTGTCGTGCTGATTCCAATGATCTTGAACGGTCACGCTGGAGCGAAGTATGGCATTCCTTTTCCTGTTTTTGCACGCGCGAGTTTTGGTGTGAAGGGAGCAAATATTCCAGCGGTTTTGCGTGCGATTGTCGCATGTGGTTGGTTCGGTATTCAAACATGGATTGGTGGTTATTCAATTTATGTCATGCTGAAAATGTGGTGGCCGGGAATTGAAGCCTTGCCGCAAATTTTCCCGACCTCTTTTGGTTTGGAAACTGGACCGGCGATTACGTTTTTTATTTTCTGGCTGTTGAATATGTACGTCGTATATAAAGGCGTGGATAGCATCAGACGATTGCTTGTGTTCAAAGCTTTCGTTCTTCCGCTCGCGGCTATCGCACTTCTTTTCTGGGCAATTACTTCTGTGGAAAGCATGGGTGAAATTTTTTCACGTCCTTCAGGATTCGCAACGAACGCGGAATTCTGGACATACTTTTTTCCGGCGCTCACAGGCATGGTCGGATTCTGGGCGACGCTTTCTTTGAACATTCCCGACTTCACACGTTATG
>JAYTMF010000160.1:0-7005 GCA_043728755.1 Flavobacteriales bacterium | reverse complement strand
TGTATCCATCGGCATATACCACTGCATGATTTCTCAAACACTGGCCTTTTTTAGAAATCACATTGGTTATACATCCTGCAGTGAGTTTATTCGGAAATGGTCGACAAACCATCAAAGTTCCATGCTTCTGGCAAACGGAGGATCAATTGGTCTAACCTGCTTTTGGCGAATTCACAGGAACTCATGTTATTAGGCCAAAGCGAGGCGACCGAGTCTACGCCGTTTCCGACGAAGAAGTCATAGAAGTAAAGTAATTGAAGCATGTTGCGGGCGGCAATTAGAATGGCATTTCTTTGATCAGCTTGCCATGTTTCCAGAATTCCTCTTTGGTTTTTTTGCCTTGTTCATCATAATGTGTGGTCACGCCATGTTCTTTTCCATTGACGTAATTCTCTACCGTCTTTATTCGGCCAATTTCCCAATAGAATTGCCAGGCACCGTTTTCAATGCCATTGCTGTAATTGCCTGACCATTGCATTTTTCCGTTCGGATAAAAAACTTCTTCTTTTTGAAGTTCTCCGGTGACTTTATTGAGAAAAAGCACCACATGTTCCTTGCCATTGTCATGGTGGCGCATAACTCTGCGTTCGGAAGGACCGCTCTGCATAGCGAGCAATAACGGCATGAGGAGTATGATGAGTGATCGAAATATCACAAATTTCTTGTAGGTTGGAACGTCCTTGAACGGTGAAACTGTAAATGAAGTTACGCTTATTGATTGATATAAACTGTAAAGGATCCCTCACAATTTACGTTTCCGGGAATTGCAACGCCATTGATGACCTGGTTGAGAGTCAATTGAAAATTTACCGTTTCTGTTCCACCGCTTAAAGGAGCTGCGCCAACAGAAACTACTGCATTTACTGGAATGTATTGACGCAGTGTATCGATGGGGTCATTGAGATTGAATTCATCAACGTGAGCAACGAGTTCGTTCAAACCAAGTTGTGGATTAATGCGGAATAGTCCTCCACCATTGATGTTATCAATTTCAATCCACGCACTTAGACCATGTGTTTGGGCCTCACCTTCCAGAGCCACATTGGTAGTGATGTAGTATCGGCGAGACTCCGGTTGGAGTGAATCGGAAAGGATATAACTTGAGCCAAGAAGGTCATAGTTTGTACCTTGCCAATTCAGTGTTCCACATTTGCACTTGTAGGACTCTGCGGTATAATCAGGTGTTTTCTTACACGACGTTACGACAGTCACGGCGGCGCAAAAAGCAAAGAAGGCGATCAGTTTTTTCATGTACATTTTTCAATGGCTGCCCGAAAATAAGGCATTATTCAAAATCGGGGTAAAGTAAATACCTCTTGCGCTTTATTTTATATTCAGCAAGACCTTGTTTCCACGACTTACGTATTTGATCTGTTGAAAGTCCGGCAATAAGCTGCTTGCGCAGTTCATCAGAGCCTGCGAGCTTATCGAAAAAATCAGGGGAACTGAAAAATGAAGCCTTTTCAGGTGCTTGTTCATACATCCCGACAAGCCAGTCAAGGTATAACTGCCGTGAGGATGTGATGTAAAATGAACCAAACTCACGTAATAAATGACCAGTACATACTTTGCCTTCATGCGGCGGATCTAAGGCCACATGGGGGATATCGTGCGGGGTGAAGGTGAAGTTTCCCGTTTTATTTCCGGGAAAGCCAATGAGGTCAAATGGATACTCCGTTCCTCTGCCGACACTGACGATTGTTCCTTCAAACCAGCAAAGGGAAGGATATAGATAGATGGAGGAAATGTGGGGCAAATTAGGTGATGGCCGCACAGGGGGTTCGTAAAGATCGGCGTGACTGTAATTTTCACAGGATACAACTTTGAGGAAATCCGGTTTCGCGGTTTTGATCCACTGTTCACCCAAGATCATTTTCGCAAGTTCACCCGTGGTAAGCCCATGAACAACGGGTATGGGATGCATTCCTACAAATGATTTATACTTTATGTCGAGCACCGGACCATCCACATAAAATCCGTTCGGATTGGGACGATCCAAAACAATCATCGCCTTGTTGTTTTCAACTGCGGCTTCCATCACATAGTGCATGGTGGAGATGTAAGTATAAAACCTTGCGCCCACATCTTGAATATCAAAAACAATCACATCGACTTCCTTGAGCATGTCAGCATTGGGCTTTTTGTTTTTACCGTAAAGAGAAATAAGAGGAAGTCCTGTTTTGGTGTCTTTTCCGTTTTTGATGGTTTCACCGGCACTCGCATCACCTCTGAAACCATGTTCGGGAGCGAAAACGGAGACAACATCGATTCCGCCTTTGATCAAGGAATCTACGATATGCGCGCTTCCTATCATTGATGTCTGATTGGCAACAACAGCGACTTTTTTTCCTTTCAAATCATTGAAGTATAACTCCGTTCTTTCTGCACCGACTTTGATGGTGTGATTCACCTCAAGTGCCTTCACAGGGATGGATCTTTGTGCCGAAACATGACAATGGAGAAGTAGAAAACAGGAAAGCAGAAATGACATCATTTTCATCGGGGGCAAAATTGTGCTGAAATTCTTCAAGTTGATTGATTTTCAAAGACCACGCCCAATTTACCTTTGGCAACCTTACAATATGAAGATTGCCGGTTTTATTTCTCAACGTATTCTGAAGTCTGGCGACAAGAGCCGGATATCTAGACCGATTGTGCGCATTGCCACCATTGGCATTGCTGTGGGGGTTGCCATGATGTTGCTGAGCATCGCTATTGTCAATGGCTTTCAACAGGAAGTGCGCAACAAGGTGATCGGATTTGGCTCACATTTTCAGGTGACAGGCAATGAGCGCAACTACAGCCGCGACTCGCAGCGATTGCTTTTTGATCCTGAAGTGTATGAGACGCTGAAGTCAACTGAAGGCGTGAGACATGTTCAAGTCTTCGCTACCAAACCCGGATTAATTGAAACCAAAGAAGCACTGCAAGGAGTGATCATCAAAGGCGTTGGAAAAGATTTTGACTGGACATTCCTCCATCAAATGATGGTTGAAGGTAGTTTGCTGGATTCCCAATCAAGCGATGATGAACTTGAGATCGTCCTTTCGCAATACATAGCAAATCGATTGAAGATTAAGCTGGGTGAGAAGGTGAGCCTGTATTTTTTCAATGAAGATGCAGATCCACGACAGCGAAATTTTTTAGTAAAAGGAATTTACAATACAGGGTTGGAAGATTTTGACGAACAATTCGTATTCGTCAATTTATCAACTGTGCAACGACTTGCCGGATGGGGGTTGCGACTCGAAGCGCAAGTAGATTCGATCTGCTTTCTGGGTAAAATCCCTGTCGGTGCTCAAGTTTTTGGCGGCAGTGGCGTCTATGATTATGCGTGGTCGGATCCTTCGTGGAAGGGCAATGGACCTCATTTTATTGAGACAGATCACGACACCACCATCTTAGTCATTGCCAATGATAATAGCGAGACATTTCCCGATACATCGTTTGTGAAAATTGATTTTGATGATGACGTTTCAACAACGCCTTGCCGACCATTTCATGCAGAGGTGACATCTACCGATAGCGAGCAGAACTACATCGGTGGCTACGAAGTGTTGATCACAGATTACAATAAGTTGTTGGAAGCGGATGATAAATTATTCGCATCGCTCACCACGAAATTTTTGCAAACACAGAAAATTACAGATCGAAATCCGGAGATTTTTTCGTGGTTGGAAATGCTTGATATCAATGTGATCATCATCATCGTGCTGATGATTGTGATCTCGGTGGTGAATATGACTTCAGCTTTGCTCATCATTATTCTCGAAAGACAAAATATGATCGGAACGCTGAAAGCATTAGGTATCCGTGACAAACCGGTCATAGTCATTTTCATGCGCAATGCAGCAGCCATCATAGGCAAAGGAATGTTATGGGGAAATATTTTCGGCATTGGCCTCGCATTTCTCCAATGGAAATTCGGAATCATTACACTCGATCCCACCAATTATTATGTCGACCGCGTTCCCGTGAAATTTGATCTCTTTTACATGTTGATGCTCGATCTGGGAACGCTCTTCATTTGCGTTATTTGTATGATTCTTCCTGCACTTTATGTCATGAAGATCTCACCCATCAAGGCGATACGTTTCAGCTAGTATCAATAGAAATTTCATATTAAGTCGGGTGATGTTGTGGAATCAACGAATCGCATGACTTTGGCCATTGAATAATTTACTTTTGTCCCCATAATAAAATTCATGGAATATTTTGAAAACATTCTGGGCACTATCGGTAACACTCCGCTAGTAAGGATCAACAGCATCACCAAAGAAATTCCGGCACTTGTGTTGGCAAAAATTGAATCGGTGAACCCGGGCAATAGCATCAAGGATCGCATGGCAATCAAGATGATCGAAGATGCAGAAAAGAGTGGTGCATTGAAGCCGGGTTCTACCATTATTGAAGGTACCAGCGGTAACACAGGAATGGGCCTTGCCATCGCAGCGGTGATCAAGGGATACAAATGCATTTTCACATCAACGGATAAGCAGTCCAAGGAAAAGTTTGACGCACTTCGCGCTTTTGGTGCAGAAGTTATTGTTTGTCCTACCAATGTGGACCCTAAAGATGAGCGTTCATACTACAGTGTTTCATCTCGACTTGTGAATGAGGTGCCGAATTCATGGAAGGCAAATCAATACGACAATCCGAGCAATGCATTGGCGCACTACGAGACTACTGGTCCGGAAATCTGGAAGCAAACTGATGGTAAGATCACGCACCTTGTGGTAGGTGTTGGAACTGGTGGAACGATCTGTGGCGTGGCGAAATATCTCAAAGAGAAAAATCCGGATGTGCAGATTTTAGGTATTGATACTTACGGTTCTGTATTCAAGAAACTCAAAGAAACTGGCATTTTCGATAAAAACGAAATTTATCCATACATCACTGAAGGTATCGGTGAGGATTTTGTTCCTGATAATGTCGATATGGATTTGATCGATTACTTCGAAAAGGTGACGGATAAAGATGCAGCAGTGATGACCAGGCGCATTGCCAGAGAGGAGGCCATCTTCGCGGGTAACAGCGCGGGAAGCGCCATGGCAGGATTGATACAGATGAAAGATCGTTTCAAAAAGGGGGATGTCGTTGTGGTGATATTTCATGATCATGGTACTCGCTATCTCGGAAAGATGTACAACGATGATTGGATGCGCGATCGCGGATTCATTCAGGACGTAAAAAAAACAGCAAAAGATCTTGTGGCTGCACATGCTGACAAACCCTTGGTTACCATTGGTTCCGGTGAGCTCGTCAGTCACGCCATTGATAAAATGAAGAAGTTTGGGATCTCTCAGATTCCTGTTATCAAGGATGATGTGATAGCCGGCTTCGTTGATGAAACAAGACTCTATCAGAGCATTGTCGAAGATGCAAACAACACCATAAAGCGTATCGACGAAGTGATGGGGCCTGCATTACCCGTTGTTCAGGAAAGTGATTCTATAGATAAAATATCAAAGCTGATCAGTAAAGATGTGCCTGCTGTTTTGGTTAAGCTTTCATCGGGAAAATTTCATATCATCACTAAGTATGATGTCATTCAAAGTGTGAGCTGATTTGTTTTTCAAAAGGTAAATGAGCTTGTCAGTTTGAACGCGAAATTGTCGAGCATCGTTGGCATATGATAAGCGCCGTATCTATAAAACACGCCTATTCCTATCCCGGAAATATTGGTGTGCATTAGGTTGTCAAGCTGAACTCCGCTTTCAGTGTAGCCTAATGAAGTTGTGTTGACAGGGAAACTATGACTCTGTGTAAAATCCATTTTACCCCACATCATGTTGTGCACCAAGACAATGTTCGGCGCGAAGTATTTTGACTTTAAAAGAAGCTGGCTGAAATTGTGTCGAAGATGAACAGCCACAAACTGAGAATGTTGGAATTCGTTGGTGCGCATAGTTTCAAAGGAATTAGCCGCTGCGATGGTAAATTTTTGCCATGAACCCCTGGCGTTGTATAGTAATGAAAGCGGTGCGTCATCGGGAACATATCCGGCCACAGTCATGATGGTGAAGAGTCCTATGTTTTGAATATTGAAAGTCTTCTCAGCTCGAAAATCAAATCTTGAATATTTTATATCACCGTTAAGAAGGTCATTGAATCCATGTGTGAATTTGAAATAGAACACAGGAAAACGCCCGCCAAGGCTTAATTCGCGCGTAGGCAAGCGGACAAGTTTTTCACCCGGTGAATACCGGATTTGAAATCCTGCTTCGGTAAGATTGAACTGATTGTAATGAAGTTTTACGTTTTCCTGTGCGATATCCGTGAAGTGGTATGGTTCAAATGTTTTTACGTATTGATCATTGGCAAAGGCAGAAAGCGTAACGTTATTGATCAACCTTCCATTGACTGTAATTTCTTTCTTTTCGCGCCGATCCATTCGTGAAATAAAGAATGGATAGATCTGAGTAGACTTGAATCCTTGAATGGGAAGATCCAATTGATTGCCACCCATTTCCATGACATCATTCGAGTACGCGAATTTTACCCATGCGTTGCGCTTGCGATAAAGATGAATCAGTGCATCTCCGCCATATTTGGAATGTGTGTCCCTAAATCCATAAGCATAATATCCACCTACAGAAAATTTGTCCGAAACCAAATTGCTTGTACGCAAACCGCCTCCTAATCGGAAGCCTTCGTAGCTGTTGAAACGCATCAGTTGATTCAAGTCGAAACTCACCGGTCCCAGATTCAACTGGCCTGTGGTGAGTGCTTCGAAACCTTTCATTTTGCGTTCAAAATTCTCTGCCTTGCCCAAACTGTCAATAAAATGATAGGTCTTAAGTTCTTTGTTGTCAAGTTCATGTTCGCGGTATTGATTCCATACTGAATCGGGCCTGGTTCCGGCTTTTGGTAAAATCAAAAGTGTCACCGGAGTGAATTCTGATTGGCGAAGTGGTGGATCCAATTTGACGTTTTTGATGTACGATCTTCCTTCGCCTGTCATTGGTTCGGAGCCAATAATAAATTGTCGGAAGGTGATGGCAG
>JAYTMF010000159.1:0-6439 GCA_043728755.1 Flavobacteriales bacterium | reverse complement strand
TGAGAATGTACTGTTCGCTGAGATGACAATTTTTGCGTTCAATAAAATCTGAAAATCGGTGATCTCGTTATTTCGTTCGAAAGAATACTGAGCACTCGAACCAAACTCTGCTTTTGCAAATTCCATATCGTCTGAGACGAACACAACTTTGTATGATTGCAGATTATCGATCATGGCTAAACAACGATGATAATAAGCCGCAGGTAATGTCATATCATACCCGCCGATCTCATCTCCACCAAAGTCTATGTAATCCGTTCTTCTCAAGTGAACCGCAACGTATGGTCGCTCCAATAGATCGGCCTTTTCCTTTTCAAATATCAATCGAAATTCTTCTTTGACTTTAAAAAGTGACCTCACCTCCATCTCATTGCCGAGGAAATAATCTGCAGACTGGAAGAAGCCATCGCACATCATATTATCTCGAAAATTTGTCCATAGATATTTATCCCCTCCCACTTGGTTTGGCCACGCGACGACCGATTTACTCGCTAAAACATTGAGCAATTCGCTCCACAATTTTCTCATGCCGCCATATCGAAAAGTATGCGAACTGCGCCGAAAAATATTTCTCAGCATGAAAATGAAAATCCACATGCCATTTAGAAAGCCAAGATTTCTGTGACACTCAAAATAATGTAATGCATTTGATCGGAAAATAAAATATGAGGTGTTCAATTTCTTCGCGGCAACATGCGCAAACGCCAGTTGAAACATTTGATTACCCAATCTTCCTCTTGAAAATACTCCGATCATTTTTCTGATACTTCGTGACTAATAGCGACATAATTAGCATACTGATAGTCTTCCTTGAAATCGCCAAGATGATCTTGAAAAGCGATTCCCCTTGATTCCAGTTTACCAACACGATAATTCTTATTCATCATCATCTGTGCAATTTCCGCCAAGGTGATTCCCGCATCGAGATATGTTCCGCCATACTCAAATTGAACAGCCTTTATCATTTCCGGGTTCAATTGATCTCCGCCACCAGTTAACACTCTTTTCTCGTTGCCTTCTGTATCAATCTTCAACAGGTCTATTCTCTTCACATTATTTTCAATCATGTAATCTTCTAACCGGCGCAGTTGAATGGTCGTCTTCTGATCAAGCTGCACTTCCTTTCGATCGTACATCGATGCGGATGAACTTCCGGAAAAATCAAAATGTATTTCCGCTTCGCCGTTTGAATCGGATAACCCGAATGGATTGATGCGGATGTTTTTATTGTTGTCAAAACGCGCACGCAACTTTTCTAGACAAGTAGTTTGTGGCTCGAACAAATGCAGCTCGTAGTCATTGATTCCTTTTTTCGCCAGTACATTAAGTGCCATTGCGGTGTACTCACCAAGATTTGCACCCACATCAAAGATGACTGGTCGTGCAACATGATTGTGAATATGCGTTTCCATAAAATAAGCTTCGCCATTTTCAGCAGGATTTACATCCACAACAACCGGCGGCCTGAGCTTTCTCAACACCTTACCCGGCAACCAACGTAAACGTTGATACCATCTTTTTCCCCAACTGCTCAAATTATATTTCACCTGATAAAATAGCGCACCGGATTGATTCGCGAATACAGACATTTTACTGGCTTGTTGACGCATATAAAAAGCATCACCCCATTGCCACTTTGTTAGTTCCAGTGCGACACGGTGAAATCCTTTCGCTGCGAGAAATGTGTCAAGCTGATAAAGCGTCGCACAACCCACATACACTTCACCCACATTGATCTCGGTGTATATGTAGTCGATTACATTCAGTCGTTCCCCAAGACCTTTCAATGCCATCAATTCGGCCCCTTGCAAATCAATGTTGAGAAAATTGCAATCATCGAGACTCACATTGTTCTTTTCAAAATAATGATCTAGGCGATGTGTCTTTAACTTCAATGTGTGATGAACAGAAATCTCCGGATGATGATCTTTGTGTGTGCCCAATTCAAGAATGGATGACGATTGAAAATTGTTGGCGATCTTGAATTCCACTTCATCACCATCCCTATCCGAGACCAAAACATTGTATGCAACTTGCCCCGGATATTTCTTCAACTCCTCATTCAAGACCGGCATCAATTCCGGATTGCCTTCAACCCATACCACGTGCTTTGCCGCAGCTTTGGCGTATTGCGGTGCTTCCTCCGCTTGATGAGCACCGAGATGCAACACACCTTTGATGGTAATGTTGAATTTCTGTATCAGCTGCTCAACCGGTATTAACATAAAATCTTACCCTATTTAATAAAAGAAAGCACCATAAGAATCATCTTATTCTGTGCGCCATTTGTTTTCAATCAATATACTTCTGTGAGTTGATGGAACGATTCTTCCCGTTCCATAAAAATCTCCATCCTCCACATCGATCATCGCGGCTTCTTGCACCCAATCCTGCATTCGTCCTGCGCGGCTCACAGAAATATTCAGCGAATACTTTCCGCCGGTGAGTGGAAATTTATCTATGGTGCAAATGAAAAATCCTTCACTACTTACATTGTCAAATGTGCCGGATGAATAATCATTTCCTACTACAGTAAACAATGTACCGTCGTAGCCATAGATCGCGACCGCCACAGCAATTTCTTTCATTGCATCTGAATGACTGCACGTGTAACCAATTTTGAAAATTACTTTTTGTCCGCAGATGATGAGATCAATCACTTCCAATTTTTCACTCAATACTTCGAAACTTTTCAACCGGATTCGACCTTCACCTTGTCGATCCATTCGATCAGCCAATGAAATCGCACCCAATTTCTGCGCGGACTGCATATAAAAATTTACTGCGTCGTGGATGCCCGTCATTGGCATGGCCACCTGACCTTTCTCCAATACAATTCCTTTGCTGCAGAGATTCATCAGCGATGCCATGTTGTGACTTACAAAAAGAATTGTTCGTCCGCCATTACGACTGATGTCTTCCATTTTCCCAAGGCACTTTTTCTGAAACTGAGCATCGCCAACAGCAAGCACTTCATCCACGATCAGAATTTCAGGATCGAGATGTGCAGCTACAGCAAACGCCAGTCTCACATACATTCCGGAAGAATATCGCTTCACAGGAGTATCTAGAAATTGCTCCACTTCGGAGAATGCAACGATCTCATCGAATTTACTTGCAATCTCAGCACGGCTCATTCCAAGTATAGATCCGTTGAGGAAAATATTTTCCCGACCGGATAATTCAGCGTGAAAACCCGTGCCTACTTCAAGCAAACTCGCCACGCGACCTTCGATGGTGATCTTCCCTTTTGTAGGTGTAACAATGCGTGACAGCACCTTCAACAATGTTGATTTTCCCGCGCCGTTTCTACCGATAATACCAACGCGATCGCCTTGATTCACTTCAAAGTTTACATCATCCAACGCGCGAAATGTTTCTCTCGATTCTGATTTCGAACCGCGAAATACACCGCGCACTTTATCTACCATCACATCGCGCAAAGCAGTATACCGCGCATCCGTTTGATGCTTGATGATATATTCCTTTGTGAGATGTTCTACTTTGATCATGCTTTGCTATCAGATGATATCTGAAAATGTTTTTTCTGTTTTTCTAAAATATTTGATGCCAATCACCAGCATCACGAGCGTGAATAGAATTGAAATCAAAAATGCGCGTTCATTCAAAACGATTTGTCCACCGGTAATGCACCATCGGAAACCGTCGATCACACCAACCATTGGATTGAGTGAATAAAGAAACTTTGCCCATTCAGGATAGCTGCTTTGATAAACGGTGTTGCTACTGAAGGCGATTGGTGAAACAAACAATCCGAATTGAACGATAAATGGAATGACATATCTAAAATCGCGGTACTTTACATTGAGTGCGGCGATCAACAAACCCGAACCGAGTGCTGTGAATATTGCGAGAATCAGAAACAAGGGCATCAGCAAGATCTTCCATCCGGGATTGAATTGCAACGCGATCATCACGACGATCAAAATGGCGAAGGAGATGGCGAAGTCGATGAGGCAAACGATCACCGTGCTGGCCGGAACAATGATCCTTGGAAAGTAAACTTTCGTGAGAAGATTTTGATTCGCCAACAGCGAATTGGAAGCATCACTAAATGCTGACGAAAAAAATTGCCAGGGCAATGTCGCTGCAGTCACCATCAATATTCTAGGAACGCCATCACTCGGGATTCCGAAAGATTCACCGAAAAACCAAAAGACCGCAATCGTCAGCAAAGGACGGAGTATACTCCACGCAACACCGATGGCTGTTTGCTTGTAGCGAACGAGTACATCGCGCCACGCGAGAAAATAAAAAAGTCCCCTGTAATTCCAGAGGTCCTTCCAATAATTCGCGTCCGTGTTGCCGGGGGTTATAATCGTTCTTTGCGCCATAGCGTCGGGCCAAAGTTACTTCACAATAGTGCTTACAAAGAATGGAAACTTCGCTAAACGGCTTGCATTTGAAATCACTCGAATTCGTTATGCTTTTGGCTTTGCCGGAACGCCAACGACAGTGGTGTTGTCCGGAACGTCGCGGGTCACTACAGCACCGGCGCCAACTACTGAGTTATTGCCGACTTTGATACCCGGCAAGACTATAGCGCCTGAGCCTATTGCAGTGCGATTGCCTACTGAACACCCGCCCAGCAATTTCACAAAAGGAGAGATCTCACAAAATTCACCTATAGTAATATCGTGACTTACAAAAGCGCCAACGTGTAACAATGTGCCTTTGCCGATGGAGTTATTTGCCTCCACAACCACATCAGGCATCACACAACATCCTTCACCGAAACGATTCAGGTATTGTCCAATCCTGGCGTGTTTTGAAATCAAGGTATAAACCTCGCCTCCATGTTCTATCATCAGATTGTACAAAGCTTGACGTCTGCGGGGCGCACCGACGCCGATGACAAACTTCCTTTCATGTGATGCATACACTTTGGCCAACGCTTCAAACGACTTGATGATGGGATAAATTCCAAACTTGATATCTACGCCATCTTCGGAGAGATTATCGAAAAAAAACAGATCCTGAGGATGTACTGTTTCCAACAATACATCGGTCAATTCACTTGCAAAACCTTTTGCTCCGGCAACTATCATAATTGGGTCTGATAAATTTATATTTTCTAAAATGTATTCATACCAAAACTACACTGCTTCGTTATTCCAAATCTGCCAACTTCTCTCGGCTTGAATTTCAAGCATCTTTAAACCATTCATCACATGGGCACCATTTGCTTTTCCTTTTTGTAAAAATGAAGTAAGAGACGGATTGTAAATGAGGTCGTAGAGAAAATGCGCTGAGCCAATTCCTTCGTATGGAATGAGTGGCGCATCTTCGACATGCGGAAAAATTCCAAGGGGCGTAGTGTTGATGATGAGTTTGAAATGTGACATTGCCTCGGCTTCGATATCTTCATAGTGAATGATATTTGAAGCTCGTTGAGTGCGCGATAAAAAGTGATATGAAATATTCCACTTACGGAGAACATGCGCTACAGCCTTGGCCCCGCCACCTGTTCCGAGTATCAAGGCGCGTTCGTATTTGTTTTCGAGAAAAGGCTGGATACTTTTTTCAAAACCAAAGGCATCGGTGTTGTGACCTATCCACTTTCCATCCGAGATGCGGATGCAATTCACTGCCCCGATCGCGGATGCTTCATCGGTGATACCATTCAAAAAAGGAATGACGCTTTCCTTATACGGAATCGTCACATTGAGCCCCTGTAAATCCGGAATGATTTTCAATGACTGAATCTCGGAGATTGTTTTCAGAGGAAAATTCTCATAGACAGCATCGCGAATATTCTCATTCATAAATTTCTCGGCGAAATATTTTTTGGAGAAAGAATGAGCGAGCGGAAAACCAATGAGTCCGAAGCGACGCATGCCTTCGCTCAATTAGCGGTTTTTTTGGATTTTCCCATCCATGATTTCATGAAACCGATGAAGATCGGGAGTAATGAAATGCCGATGATGATAAAGACTACGATTTCGAAATTATTCTTCACGATCTCAAAATTTCCGCAGGTATAGCCGAGCATTCCAACGCCAACTACCCAAAGAATGGCGCCGAGAATGCACACGGTGATATATCGCTTGTACGGCATATTGCTCGCGCCGGCCACGAATGGCGCAATGGTGCGCACGATGGGAACAAATCGCGCCATGATGATGGCTTGTCTGCCATACTTCTCATAAAACTTTTCGGTGCGTGTGATGTATTCGCGTTTGAAGAAAAGAATGCGCTCACGCTTCTTGATTTGCTCACTGAAAAATTTCCCGACGAAATAATTTACGTTGTCACCACACAATGCTGCAAGAATCAGCAACGGAATCAACACCCAGATATTCAAGCCTACATTGTCGTTTGCCGCCGCCAAAGCACCGGCGGCAAAAAGCAACGAGTCACCTGGTAAAAATGGCATCACGATCAAACCCGTTTCAACAAATACGATGAGAAACATGAT
>JAYTMF010000158.1:0-7279 GCA_043728755.1 Flavobacteriales bacterium | reverse complement strand
TTGCAATTAATTCGACAGAAATCTGATCGATGCATTTGTGATCCATTCCGTATTTGCATTTGTTCCCCAATTTTGAGCAAGGTCTTTTTTTTCGACCTTCAGGTTCAAGTATCACGCTTGCCGGATGCGGACGGTAGGGCGACATTCCGAAACCGGGAACAGTACAGCCCCAAAGTGAAATTATTTTTTTGTTGAACGCTGATGCGATATGCATCATACCGGTATCACCCGTGATTACAAAATGTGAGCGTCGAATTGCGTCAGCACTTTGATGAAGCGACCAAATCCCGCAGGCATTGTATACATGACTTCCAGCCGCTGAAGCGATGAATGCTCCATCATCGAAATCATTTTTTCCACCAATCAGAACGACAGGGCGTGTGGTAGATTTGCATACATCAACCAATTTTTCCTTCGACATTTTTTTTCCTTCGTGCAGGCCTCCAATCGCGAAGGTGATAAACCTGCCTTTCATTGTTTCAGGGATACTCGCATCACGTAGTCCTTTTCCTTCAGGAATGTAAAAGTCAAGTCCCAACTGGTCATCCGCTACACCAAAACCTTTAATGGGTTCAATGTATCGATCAACGATGTGCACATTCGGCATCGTGTTGATTCCCATATTCACCCACAACCATTTTCGGAAATTGTATTTCTTGAAAGTGAAGGCGAGACATTTCAATCTTCTTTTCACCACGGCACTGCGAATGTTGTGATGCAGATCAATGACGTAATCAAAGCCAAGTGTTTCCAACTCCGGTAGGACTTCCTGCACGGTCTTTTCCATCGTATGCACTTTCGTGATATGCGGATTGCCTTCGAGTAAGGAAGCGAATTTTGCCTTCGTGAGATAATGGATCTCCACTTTGCCTTCCAACTGATTTTTGAGCAAACGCAAGACCGGAGTCGTCAGCACAATGTCGCCAATGGAACTGAGACGAATGACGAGGATGATTGTTGGAGCTGACATAATTATTGGTGGGCAAAGATGCTATCAAAATCATTTGTGATTTGTGATTTGTGATTTGAGCACGGTGTTTCGACTTTGGACGCAGAGATGCGAGGAGGTGTGGAGATTCGCAAAGATTTTGAGATGGAGGTTTGAATGATTTGGCGATGGTGCCCCACTGCCAAATTAATGTGTATGCTCCATTGAACTTCAGATGCTTTGATGATTCATCAGAAAAAATTCGTACGAGCGATGAACTTTGAACTCGAAACTTTTTTGAGGATCTCCACTTCCAAATCCTGCAAAGGAGACCAATTACTGATCGTGGGATTAACTTTGCCCCATGCCTTTCATAGACACACATTCACATATTTATCTCCCTCAGTTCGATCACGACAGAGAACTGATGTTGCAGCGTGCACGTGAAGTCGGTATTGAGAAAATATTTTTGCCCAATATCGATCTTGCGAGCATTCCTTTGATTCACAAATTGTGCGACGAGCACCCAAGGATGTGTTATCCGATGATGGGTCTTCATCCTTGTGATGTGAAGGAAGGATTTGAAGTAGTGCTTGTGCAAATGCGCGCTCTATTTTCCCAAAGAAAATATATTGCAGTTGGCGAAATAGGCATCGATCTCTATTGGGATAGGACCACTTTGCCAATGCAAATTGACGCATTTAGGGCGCAGATTTTGTGGGCAATGGAATTACAATTGCCCATCGTCATTCATGCGCGTGATTCATTTGATGAAATATTTTCTGTATTGGATGAATTGAATGATGATCGACTCCGCGGTGTTTTCCATTGCTTTACCGGAACAAATGAGCAAGCACGGAAAGTGATAGAATACGGTGGTTTTATGATGGGTATTGGAGGCGTCCTCACCTATGAAAAATCAGGACTGGATGCAGTGGTGGCAAATATTCCCATGGAGTATCTTATTCTCGAAACGGATTCACCTTACCTCACTCCAAAGCCTTTCAGAGGAAAGCGCAATGAAAGCGCCTATGTGAGATTTGTTGCCGGTCGATTGGCAGAAGTTAGTAATATTTCAATGGAGGAAATCGGTTCAATAACCAGTGAGAATGCCTTGAGAATGTTTGATTTGCAAAATGAAATAGGAAAGTAGCAATCTCATTTTCACGAACAGAACTAGGAACCCTGAACTATTTCTCGAGCTTCCTTTATACACTTACACTTTAATTCCATACGCTTGAATTCCTCCATACTCCTTATATACACCGGCGGCACGATCGGTATGATGCAAGATTCCGAAACAGGAAGTCTGATACCATTTGATTTCGAGCATTTGCAAGATCACATGCCTGAGTTGAAACGGTTCCAATTTCAGATCGATGTGGTGTCGTTTGATGTTCCTATTGACTCATCGGATATCAGTATTGAATCCTGGCAAAGGATGGCTCAATTGATCGAGGTGAATTACAATCATTACGATGGATTCGTAATTCTGCATGGCACAGATACTATGGCGTACAGCGCATCCGCGTTGAGCTTTATGCTTGAGAATTTGTCGAAGCCAGTCATTTTTACGGGTTCGCAACTGCCCATTGGAATGTTGCGCACGGATGGAAAGGAGAATCTCATTACGGCGATAGAAATTGCCGCTGCCAGACAGAATGGTACTTCCATCCTGCAGGAAGTGTGTATCTATTTTCAGTCGAAATTATTTCGTGGAAACAGATGTCATAAATACAGCACAGAGAATTTCGATGCATTTGAAAGTGCCAACTTCCCGATGTTGGCAGAAGTTGGAATTCACATATGCTATAAGCATGAATTAATGTTGCGACCAAAAGGGGAGTTCACCATTCGCAAGGAATTTGATCCTAACATAGCCATTCTCAAAATATTTCCAGGGATATCAAAAGAGGTTGTTGAAGGCATATTGAATATTCCCAAATTGAAAGCAGTGGTGATGGAAACATTTGGATCGGGTAACGGCTCTACGAAAGAATGGTTCATACAAGCATTGAAAGCCGCAGTCGACAGAGGAGTTGTTGTCTTTAATACTTCTCAATGCAACAAAGGAAAAGTAGAGCAGGGCCGTTATGAAACCAGCAGTTCGTTTCAGCAAATTGGTGTGATCGGAGGATCGGACATTACTACCGAAGCTGCGCTGGTGAAACTGATGTATCTCAATGGTCAGAATCTTGAACAGTCTGAAATCGTAAAATATCTTTCTACTTCTCTGCGTGGTGAAATGGAAGAGGAATGAGGGCGAATGCATTCGATGATAATTTGAGGCAAGTTTTTCAAGAAAAAATAAAAAGAAAAAGTCCGCCTTTCGACGGACTCTTCCAGCTATGATAACAACCTAATTCCGCACAACAAAGCGTTCTGAAGAACTCGTTTTATTTGATAGGATTTGGACGAAATACATACCGTCTGCAATCCCCGAAGCATCAATCGAAACACGAGTACGAGTATTAATAAGCGTATTGAAAATCACATGTCCGCTCAGGTCAATGATGGTCAATGTCGCGCCCTGCGGCAAGGCATAATCGAATTCTACGATCAATTGATCGGCAACAGGATTGGGATAAAGGTTCATTTTAAGATCGCTTTGAATATCTGCCACTCCTATGGCGCATAATTCGCAACTCGACCAACACGCCACAGGTAGATTGGTGGACTGGGAAACAGTAAGCGCCCTGTTGGTAGAGTTATCATTAGTAACCGTGCACACGCTTCCCTGAGGAAGATTTTCCTGTAAGCCAAAATTGTCGGCAGCGAAGCGATATAAATGACTTCCTTCCGGAATATCAATGGTTAACTGCCAGATATTGTCACCGTCGGTATCAGACATCGGATTGCACCCGCCGCACCAGTTGTTAAAGGTACCGTTGACTTCAGGCGTCGTGAATGATTGCGTGACGTCATTCATATTGATCGAAAACGTCACCGTTTGCAGTACAGGGAGTTCATCACAACTCGTGCATTCACTCCAACACACCGTGGGAAGAACTGTTTCTCCATTAATAGACAAAAACCTTGATGTAACACCTGAGTTGGTAACAGTACATGAACTACCTTCCTCAAGTATTTCTTCGCCCGCCCATGAATCATAAGTGAATTTGTATTTGTGTACCCCTGATTGTAGCCATCGTGTTGTTTCCCAAATTCCATCCTCATCGTTATCGGTCATGGGTTGACATCCGCTGCACCAGTTATTGAATGTGCCAGATAATTGTGGGGTCGTGAAAGATTCAGTGACGTTGTTCATGTCTACACTGAATGTGACATTAAAAGAAGGCGGAATATTGCTGCAATGAATACAACTTTGCCAGCATACAGGAGCAAGAAGTTGATTTGAAATTACACCAAGCAACCGATGCGTTTCGCCGTCTGTTGTAATTGAGCATCCGTTACTTGGACTGAGTACTTCCTGAACATCTCCATTATTATATGTGAAGAAAAATTCGTAGAAGCCTTCTTCCAGGTCCAGCGTTTTGGACCAAATACCGTCCAAGTTTATATCCGCCATTGGGGTACATCCATCACACCAATTGTTGAATGAACCACTTATTTCTGGATGAGTGAAAGTTTGCGAAACACTGTTCATATCCACTTGAAATGTGACAGTGTGCACGGGAGTTACAGCACCACAGGCGTAGCAACTTTCCCAACAAATCGGTTGGAGAAATAACTCTTCTGTCACATTGATCAATCGGTATGTATTTCCTGCAGTGGTGACGCTGCAAATGGAAGTGGGATCAATTGCTTCTTGACCAGTCCAATTGTCATACGCGAATTTGTAGTGATATGAACCGGTGTCTAGGAGTAGGGTGATTTGCCATACTCCGTCGCCGTTGCTATCGGTCAATGGGGCACAACCACCACACCAGTCGTTGAATGTACCGTTGATTTCCGGAGTGGTAAAGCCAAATTCCGCGTCGTTCATGTCTAGATAAAAAGTAACGAAGTAGGGTTGTGCATTAATTTGAAAAGTTGAGATTAGAATTGCGATCACGAGAGAGATTGTTTTCATAGCTTGAGAATTAAAGATTTTATGGTAACGCTAACGGGCAATGAAGTCTGACGTGATCAGCAGTCACATCGGCTGCAATGCTGGAGTACATGTCACTTCGCGTTAATCACATCTGTTGCGGAAAATTTCGCTCAAAACAGCGCGGGAACTGGACGAAGGACATCACGGAAGGTAAACTTCACTTTCGACGAAGATGCCGTAGAGTATGTATTCTGATGGTCATAAGGGTTGTTTTAGTGACGCCAATGTACGATGTATTCACATCGATGCTTTATGACAACAGTCATTTTGGATTTTGTTATGAATAGGATTTTAGGCCGACATGGACGGTGAATTTAGGATGTCTCTTATAGTGAGAATGGCATGTTCATTTGAGATGCGAAATTTGAAATAAAAAAAGACCTGAAATATTCAGGCCTTTTTTATAGCGATGAAAACAGTCTAATACCGATTGGACAAGTGTAATAGTCAAATGTATGCTTCGCCAGATTGAACTAAACACTTGTATTCATCGGCCTTTACCACTGTATGGTTTCTCAAACATTGGCCTGCTTTATAAATCACATTGGAATAATCTGTAACGTCAATCTTCAAATGGCGCTGCAGAGATAGTGGCAATGTCTGCGAGCATTTTCCCAGTCCTCATCGAGAGTTCATTACTTGTCATGAATTTTCTGGGCTTGTAGGATTTTCCATCCCAAGCATACAAATTGAAGTGAAATCCTCCAACTGCCGGAACAATATCAGGAAAACCATTGTGAATGGTTGATAGAATTTTCACATCTGCGCCAAGAGCTTTCCACCCCTGCGTGTAAGTAGTTGAATCTGTCTTAAAATAACCTTCAAATTGACGGCCATCCGTACCGCAAAGTGAATGATTACCGTGCTGTATAAAAACGTCTTCGTTTCCATCTTGATTGATGTCGGCAATGAAGACCGTTTGTTCTGCAGGATATTCATCCACTTCTTTTATTTCGACCAGGTGTTCACTATCAGCTGTTATGCGAAGTCCGGAAATATCAAATAGGTGATTTCGCTCATCAATCGTTAAGGATGACTGGATACATCCAAAGAGCAATGCTGCACCTGCAGACAATGAACGATCCGGTGAGCAAGGCGTCGCTTGTGATCCGTTGGAATCGTTATGATTTCCTTGCAATTGTGAGGTATTTGTCTGTGTTGAATTGAATGAACAAGCCAATTGTAGTTGTGTGATGAAGAGGAGGAAGATGAGCGGCTTTGGCATCGGCATTTTGTTTAATAAGAATCCACTGCGAATTAAATACTAATTGCGGTCATTAGCTCTATCTGTGAAGGTTATTTTAAAGTGAGTATTCACAATCGGACAAATTTGTTATTTCTGCGTGTATGCACATATGAAATAGTGCTGACATTTTATCTATCTAAAGCCTTTATTCATTCTTGACGCGACATAAAAATTCCCGGGATAAACCGGGAATTTTCTTGGAAAAGTGTTCTTGAGAGTTGGTCAGAATCCACTAACCTAATGTTGCAATACTGCTTCTTGTGTATCGATCACCAGTTCCGGTAGCACGCCTTCCCCGGGTTCGCTGAAGTCAATGCCATGAATGGCTTTTGTTTCTGTCAGAAACCATTTGGTGAAGGCATCGTTTGTAGTGAATAAATTTTGCATGGCACCTTCAGGATCTTCTCCTTCAAGTGTAACAATCACTAAATCTCCATTGGGAGTAGTTTGCAAATAGGCGCGTTCTCGAACGCCATTTTCTTTTCTGGACGCCAGATACTCGTCTTTCCAGGTAGTGTTCAATTCATTTAGGAAATTTCGCCATTGGGATAATTTCCCCGGCAGAATAGGAGCTGCCATTGCTATGAGTTTATTCATTGGATATTAATTTAGACTTCAAATGTATAAGCGTTATTTTGCCATTGTCAATTTTAGTTGTGAACCTTTTAAAAAGTTAACATTCACTACTTTATTAACTTTTTTATAGGGTAGATTCTTCGTCAATTCATAATTCTGGTTTGATGGTTTGAGTTGATTCTTCAACGCCAGATTTGAAGGAAATGAAAAAGTTGAATATTATATTTTGGAAATGGGAAAGGCACGCAATATGCCTGCACAGCATTGCGAATCGCATGTGGCGATACCAACCGAACGGACAATGCCACGGTGGTGATACAATGCGGACGAGACATCAAAAAAGTAACAATTGTCTTTTAATTCTTCCCACAAAATTTTGCAAATGTCATGTCGTAGATTAGTGAAAGCATTCTCTTCACGTGTAAATTTTACACATAAAGAATTTGTTCCAGTCTGGAACAGTGCCAACCGAGAG